>JAQYWO010000089.1 GCA_029379215.1 Rhizonema sp. PD37 | reverse complement strand
GCTTTACGACTTTATCCTATTTCCATTATATGCAAACTAGGTGTGGAACAGCTTATCAACTTCAAGTTTAAGCTTTTTTATTGCAGTTTCGGTTTTTGGTTTGTTAGAGAGTTCTTGTAGCAGCTTTGCTTTACTATCAATTAACTGCTGCAAGTGCTGTTCAGTAGCCAACAGTTTCGGATCAACACCGTTACGAATATCAGCATGCGCTTCAGTTAACAATTCCGTCAGAATGCGGGCGCGAGATCTTTCGCTGATGTGCAGTGCAAGTGCGTCGTATCCGGTAGATGGATCTCTTTTGTGCAACCGCATTAACAAATCAATATAGAACTGATAGTAACCCTGTACCGAGGCAAAGTAAGAAGTACGTAGTTCTTGATTAACAATCTTGGTACGTAAATGTTCTATAATATTCACCGCAGCTTGAATTTGAGTGAGGGCCTGTTGAAGGTTGCCAATGTCTCGTTCAACGTAAGCAATATTATTGAGTGTGAGAGCTGACTGTGACTTGTTGCCGACTGCACGGGATAGGAGTAAAGCCTGATTGTAGTATTCAAGTGCCCTCTGCTTCTCTTCTAAATCTGAGTAGACGAAGCCAATATTATTGAGTGTGGTAGCTGACTGTGACTTGTCGCCGACTGCACGGGATAGGAGTAAAGCCTGATTGTAGTATTCAAGTGCCCTCTGCTTCTCTTCTAAATCTGAGTAGACGAAGCCAATATTATTGAGTGTGGTAGCTGACTGTGACTTGTCGCCGACTGCACGGGATAGGAGTAAAGCCTGATTGTAGTATTCAAGTGCCCTCTGCTTCTCTTCTAAATCTGAGTAGACGAAGCCAATATTATTGAGTGTGGTAGCTGACTGTGACTTGTCGCCGACTGCACGGGATAGGAGTAAAGCCTGATTGTAGTATTCAAGTGCCCTCTGCTTCTCTTCTAAATCTGAGTAGACGAAGCCAATATTATTGAGTGTGGTAGCTGACTGTGACTTGTCGCCGACTGCACGGGATAGGAGTAAAGCCTGATTGTAGTATTCAAGTGCCCTCTGCTTCTCTTCTAAATCTGAGTAGACAGCACCAATATTATTTAGCGTGACAGCTTCCCCTCTCCTGTCGCCGACAGCACGTCTTAGGGGTATAGCCTGATTGTAGTATTCAAGTGCTTTCTGCTTCTCTCCTAAACCTGAGTAGACACCGCCAATATTATTGATTGTGACAGCTTCATATGACTTGTCGCCGACAGCACGGAATAAGGGTAAAGCCTGATTGTAGTATTCAAGTGCCTTCTGCTTCTCTCCTAAACCCGAGTAGACGAAGCCAATATTACTTAGTGTGACAGCTTCCCCTCTCCTATCACCAACTGCATGTCTTAGGGGTAAAGCCTGATTGTAGTATTCAAGTGCCTTCTGCTTCTCTCCTAAACCTGAGTAGACGAAGCCAATATTACTTAGTGTGACAGCTTCCCCTCTCCTATCACCAACTGTATGTCTTAGAGGTAAAGCCTGATTGTAGTATTTAAGTGCCTTCTGCATCTCTCCCAAATCGGAGTAGACGAAGCCAATATTATTGAGTGTGGTAGCTGACTGTGACTTGTCACCGACTCCACGGGATAGGAGTAAAGCCTGATTGTAGTATTCAAGTGCCTTCTGTTTTTCTCCTTTATCTGAGTAGACAGCACCAATATTATTTAGTGTGACAGCTTCCCCTCTCCTGTCGCCGACAGCACGTCTTAGGGGTATAGCCTGATTGTAGTATTCAAGTGCCTTCTGCTTCTCTCCTAAATTTGAGTAGACTTTGCCAATATTGCTTAGTGTGGTAGCTTCCTGTGACTTGTCGCCGACAGCACGGGATAGGGGTAAAGCCTGATTGTAGTATTTAAGTGCCTTCTGCTTCTCTCCTTTATCATCGTAGACAGCTCCAATATAATTGAGGGTGAGGGCTTGATTTGCCAAATCGTTCAATTGCTGCCATAGTTGTAGCGCCTCAAACCATTTATCAATCGCCTTCTGTCGCGATTCTGCTGTCCCAAGCTTATAAAGTTGAAGTCCCTCTCGGTAAGCTTGGGAAGCAGAACGATTTGGATCTTGTTGTGTTGTTACTGCTTTTTGTCCTAGAAGCAACCCTGTACTTAGAGGTGTTGCACCTGCTGGATCAAACAGCAAAACACACCAGAGCGATATAGTTAAGCTGTAGCGCTTAAAATTTAGTAAAAAGCACCAGAAATTCCACCTTGACTTTGCACTCCTGTTCATTCTTAACCTCAGCCGCTAAGAGCGTTACAGCAATCTGGCCACCAGAACAAATGTTGTGGGCGCGTAAATTATTTACTTGTCTACAGAAATATTACGGTATCTTTGTGATTTTACAAGTATGATTCAATTGGAGCAATTTGGGTTTCAGTTTTTGCAACACAGTTGGTTTGATCGCCTGAAAATCCAATTGCTGAAACAGCCCGAAATTCCATTGCTCTCAAGTCACTTCCGCTCTCTCGCTGCAAAGTGTCCGAATATTGGGCAAAGCTCACGCGCTCTTGTACGCTTCCCTCGGTAGACGAGCGCGATTACGACACCTATATGTAGAATGAACTGCTGAATATTTATTTACTGCTAAGTGCTTTGAATGATAAGGTATTCAATTTTACAAAAAAAGCAGGCGCACAGAAAATAAAAGCGCCTACTCAAGGTTAAACCAAATTAGAAAAATTAATGAGCTAGCGGCATTTCTTTTTCGACTTCACGTGAAGCTCGCGGGACAGCTATATTCTGTCCTCAACGACTTCACCAACAACAAGCAGCCCCGCCAGTGCCAAAATTAATAACTGGGCATGATTTGCAGTCTCACACCGTGGACGGGCATCACTCTCACACGGTTGCGCCACCCACTTACCATCCAAAGCATGGTAAAAAGTGCCTAACAACTCCCAACTTTTCCACACGCGGTACATTAAACCGAAATCCGCATCTGAGACTGAATCAACCTCAATATCGTCTGAGAGAGATTCAATTTGAGCGTGGTCTATTACAGCAATTTGGTGCTTACAAACAGCCGCGCGATAATGACAATCACCACACTCACAACGTTCTTTAGGTTCTGGGTGGTTGGGTTGGACTACATAATGGCGCGAAATCTGCCGGGGAGAGTACTCTCTCCGGCGAGTTTCGCAACCATTTTGGTTATTGCGAACGACGAAATTCTCTCCCCAATGCTCCAAGACTTGAATATCTAGGCTTTTGGCTTCCCTCACCTGGACTGCTTCCACCAATGCGGCAGCTGATTGATAAGGAGTGCCATATTTGGTTGTCGGGGCATAAGCGTGTACCCATAACCCATCAAGCAGCATTTTAATGACACCGTAATTGATTTCTCCGCAAGAGACTTCGTAAGCCGACTTTGCATCTGCACATTCGACTGGCTTGAAAATCAACGAGCCTGATTGAACAATTGCTGGAATCTGTGGAAGTTCTTTGTTAGAGCAGAGACTGTCGTCAAGTTTGAGCTTGGTCGGCACCCATCCCCAAGACTTCGTAACTTGCGCTGACTGATGGGTGAGAATTGCTTCCACCCAATTGGCTTTAACTCGCTTATCAGTGATGACTTGAGTGCAGCCAATTTGACTGTAAACATGTTTTAATTGACCGACACTCTTGATGTTTAGGTCGGATTCGGTACAATGGTACATAATAAGATTCTTGTGAAATGGGAATCAACAAAGGGCGATCGCAAACTTTCCAGGGGAGCGATTGCTTTTGTTTTTGGTATGTATTTAATCTAGCTATTAATCAATATATTTGTCAATATTAAATTCAATATTTTTCAAAGCTTGTACAATAAGGTTTACCGACGCCAATCTAGATTGGTTAGTAAAGACGAGTAAACATATGCCTGCAAACAAAAAGCTTGAGACTCAAGGGCGGACAGCACAATTTGGGATCAAGGTAGATGCCGATCTGTACGAAAAGTACAAAACAAAGCTTAAAGAGACTGGCGTTTCAATTACGGACGCCATTGAAGAGTATATGAGGGACTACGTTGGCGAAATGGTTATTAAGAACAACGTAGTTGATATTGTCAAGTTACTTGAAGATGTGGAAAGGTTGAAAAAGGACATATCCGTTGTAGAAGAGTTAAAACAAGCTGTGGGGGAGTTACATCCGGACTGGTTGCAGAAAATCAACGGCTTAAAAGCCAGTTAAAAGCCATGTCTGCTCAGATTGAGAACATGGTTCAAATCATGAAAACCTCACCCCCTCTTGATAGGGGGTGAAGTGTTTTTAATACATGCTTTATTTATTCTAGATATAAATATTGATAGTTTATTGATTTTTCTCCAGTCCGGTGCTAGCATTTTTAAATGCAATCGCATAACTCTATCGCAGGTTATTGGCAGTGCGATTATTTATCTGTAGAGGCGACTCTCCAGATAAATAAAAACTCTACTGAGCTAGAGGAAATTACCCGTTTAGCCAAGCCTGACAAAACGCTGCATAGCAATGGTAGCTATATAGCGCTGATT
The DNA here is from genome assembly GCA_029379215.1 of Rhizonema sp. PD37. Taxonomy (GTDB): domain Bacteria; phylum Cyanobacteriota; class Cyanobacteriia; order Cyanobacteriales; family Nostocaceae; genus Rhizonema. The sequence goes on along the minus strand of JAQYWO010000089.1, from coordinate 23,752 downwards.
TTTGCTGCCTTGAAAGAAATTTAAATCCCCGACAAATGTTTTCACACAACTGTCGGGGAAGTCACATACTTACCTTAAAGATATGACTGTTGCTCACACAATACCAGATCACCCAGCACTATACATGGGTGAAAATTCCTCACGTCCAAAAATTAGAGACGTTCTTAAAGACAATTCGGTGGAGGTAAGATGACGATTCTTGCATCCGCAAAAGAGGACGAAAATTCTTTCTCTTTCCCAGATCTACTGAAAACTTTCGGACTAGACAGATTAGAAACACTAATTCAACGAGTTACCCAGCTCGTTGAAAAAGGTGTACCACCCGCAGGACTGGCAATGGCGTTACAAATTTGGTACCGCACTTTGTCAGGCAACCAATTCAACGAGTCAATTGAGTCTGTTACCAAGCGAGCCAACTTCAGCCGTAATTACGCCCTACGCGGCTTAGCAATCCTACAGCAGTTAAATATCATCACTCGCACTAAACGGCACGGATTCAGTGACGAATACGAGTTCACCGACTGCAGCTTGTGGGAAAAATACGCGCCACCCATCCCTAATAAGGACACCCTTGAATCTAGGGGTGATTTAATTCAGTTTCCTACTGAGAATAATTCAGAACCAGTAGAAACCGAACCTATTCCTGATAGGGATGACCCTGTGGAGGATACAAACGTTGTTATTGTTCCTAAATTAATAGAAAAAAAAGAAACAACAACAAAAGTTAATAACCCTGTCAAGGACACCCCTAAAAACACCCGATGGCGATACAACGGCAACGGTATCGGGCGACTGTACCAGCCAGATAAAGTTGATGATGAGACTGGCATGATGATTGAGCGATTACACAAGGAAACTCTAAGGTCACGTCCAAACATCATCAAAGACGGGGTGAAGCTGCTATTTGATTCTGTACTAGGTAAGGCAAAATCAAGCATCCCACAGCCAATTCTTGATGCCTTGCAAGAGATATCCGTGACGATTAACGATACAATTACAAAGCTGTTTGGGGAATATGGTGAGGATAAGTTTATGAGTGCCATTTCTTACCAAAAGACACAGCGCGTCGATGACCCAAATCGATATTTTGTCAAGTGCTTGAAAGGTGGTTGGGGAGTAGGAAGCGAAAAAGTGGCGATTCCGCTCCGTACTGAATCTCGGCTGACTGATGAGCAACAGAAATGGTATGCATGGGCTTGTGCTACTGGTATATGCCTCAATGTACTTGAGAGAAACTTACCTGAGAAGATGGGACAGATTGCGGTACAGATTCCCATCAAAGATAGGCGACTGAATGATCCTCCATACGATCTTGTGGTGATTGATGTGGCTATGCGGGAGTATCCCATAGGAGAAGTTGAATGATGCGATCTGGCAACTAGTAACGCTCGTTTGCTCTTAGGAGAGGATTAGAAGATTGTTATCGCCTCTTCCGGTGCTTTACTTTGACGATTTTGGTAGTAAGCCAAGCTGGACATGAAATTCTTCGTCATAATTTGCTTTTTCCCAATTTTCGGCAAGTTTAACTTGCCCAAGAATTATGTCTTTAACACCATCAAGGTTAGCACCTGAGAGGTTAGCGCCTCTGAGGTAAGCGTCTTCGAGGTAAGCGCCTGAGAGGTAAGCGCCTGAGAGGTTAGCGCCTTCGAGGTCAGCGCCTGAGAGGTCAGCGCCTCTGAGGTTATCGTGTGAGAGGTCAACGCCTGAGAGGTTAGCGCCTGAGAGGTTAGCGCCTGAGAGGTTAGCGCCTTCGAGGTCAGCGCCTGAGAGGTCAGCGCCTGAGAGGTCAGCGCCTCTGAGGTTAGCGCCTCTGAGGTTAGCGCCTTCGAGGTCAGCGCCTTCGAGGTAAGCGTCTTCGAGGTAAGCGTCTTCGAGGTAAGCGCCTGAGAGGTTAGCGCCTCTGAGGTTAGCGCCTCTGAGGTTAGCGTCTGTGAGGTTAGCGCCTCTGAGGTTAGCATCACTGAAGAAAAACCGTGTTATCTCAGTGAAAGCACTGATACTAATGCAGTAGCTGCAACCGATCACACGAAGTAATTTTTCGTTGTCAAAAGAATCTTCTTTTCCACAGGGATGAAAGACAATTTTATCTATCTCACTTTCTTGAGATTTAGCGTGACGATGCAGTTCCAGAAGTAAAATCATTACATTCAGGCCTGCGTACATATCTACTTGTCGCAATCCTAGTTGAATTTCTCGCTCGCGTAATTGCTCCTTTAAGCTCTGCATTTTTGACTGAGGTAAGTTTTCGGTAACTGCATCAATAAACTGTCCATCACACCAACACTCGTAGAAATGCTCTAAGCGTTCAAATAATTCGATTAATTTAAACTCTTCATCCTCAGTCAACAGTATCATCAAATAATCTACAATCTCATGTGTTAACTGACCATAGCCAAGTAAATCATAAATCTGCTTATTCATTTCACTTGTTGAAGTCGAGTAATCTTCACGCTGACGCTTAGTTGCTTTTCTTCTTGTCCAATCCAGAATGCTTTCTTTTAAGCGCTCTGCAAATAAAAACTCACCAAAACTCTTATGAACAAACTCTACAGAACCCTCTTTGTCACCAGAAGCAGGCTTAATATAAAAGGAAGTTAATAGGTTATTGAAAAATTTTTCCTCATCTTTTATTTTTTTTCTTGCTTGCTGAATTGCTTCAGCAGTCGGATTGTGATTGTCCTGAAGCCGTGATTCTAGCATCGCTACTTTGGCAGATTCATTGCCTGACTGGACAATACATAAAGCAGCTTCAGTCAAGGCAGAGCGCAAATCATCTTCATTTAGTCCAGTCAAACGTAGATTTTCGTCTTGACGTTGCTTTTGGAGTACCCACTGAACCGACTCATCATAAATACGTAATTTTGCCTTAATGCCCTCTACTTCAGCAAACATTTCTACATTAAGACGCTGCTCTCTATGCATTCGTGCTAGTAAATACAGAAGTAAAGGTTCTCCGGCTAGCTTGTCTTTAATATCTGTTGGACAGGAATCTAAAAACTGCTGAAATTTATTAGCTTCCTCTTGTCCTACTTTAACCGCCCACTTTTCTAACCATGTTTGTCGAATAGTTTTGTCCATTAGTTGAATTTTGGCTCTCTCCAAACTTTGTGTTTGGGTAATGAGACGGTCAATTCCTTGCAATGCTAAAGGACGACCAGTAACTATAAACCGATGATGGCTACTCCGCTGAAAATGTTCTACCTGCTGCAAAAATTCCTTAATTCCACTACTGGCACCTCCCTGTAGCAATAGTTCATCAAATCCATCTAGGAAAAATAGAAATCGGATATTTTTATCTGTTAACCAACTTGGATTCTTAACAAAGTCATAAGATTCTAAATAATTTTCAAAGGTTTTGGTTAAACTATTCTCCAATACCTTGAGATGTCTCAATCTAATAACAATAGGTGTAAAAGCTGGGTGCGAGTTTTGTTTTGGGTGCCAATTTTGTCTAACTGAATCGGCAAACATTCGACAAAAGACACTCTTTCCTCGCCCGGCATCTCCTTGAATAAACAAAATTTTCTTGTCTTTGTCCTTGTGATTTAATATCTCTTCAGCCCATTTTTCAAGCTCAATAAGGCGTTCCTCTTCAATAGGATTGCCACTTCCATCAAGTAGCCTGACTTTTAAAGGTACATACAAGTCCCGAAATGTAATTTCTGTTTCATCAAAAATTTTTTTATCTGGCTCGGGCTGAATCTCTGTTTCTAAGTATATATCAATACTTCCTATATTTTCCTTTTGCTGCCATTCAGAGAATTTGGTTTCCCATAGCCATTTGGATGCTTGCTCCCAAGGGCTGTTACCTTTACGTTGTCTCCCTTTGGTGGGTTGGTTTATTGGACAACCAACCTCTATCAATGCAGCACAAATTTTCTTCAACTCGTCTTGGACTTTTTGTGCTCCATCTTCAGGCTGTCTACTCCAAGCAATAAATCCTGCCAGGGTGGTATTGTCTTTTCTTAGGTTCTCCTCACAGAAGCGGCTTAGAAATACAGTTCGTGTATCGCCCGTGAAACTGTACTGTGTTGCCGTTGCTTCCAAAAACTGGCGCTGCTGTTCTTGAATATTAGTTGATGAATTCACCCAGTTACACTAAGCCCATACATACACTTCTATATAACTCTATTATTAAGCAATTTTTTCTCTATTTAACTGCTCCTAAATTTAAAGCTATAGAAATGATTGCATTTAGGAGAGAGTCATGAATACTCAGTTGACACTAATCATCGCTGTTAAGTATCCAGAAGTTTATGGTTTAGCTTGGGCGCAGTTAAACTTAGTTTCAATCGGGCAAATAAAATATAGCATTGCTCATGAGCGTTTGCGCCAAGCTCGTTACAGCTTCAATATGAGCATTATAGCTACCACGTTTTCTTTCTTTTTTTATCTGGGAGGAGCCGGACTACTCATGTTAAATAAACTTCCTTCTGGAAGTGTTACAGCTGCTGGTGGAATGGTTTCCAGTGCATTGTTTGTTCAGCTTGCTAAAGACGCGAATGACAGGCTTGACAAAGCTTCAGCCAATTTAAACGATGAAACTTAAGCACAATTATTGACAATGTAGGTGGGCAGTTGGGCTTTACGCAGATCGTCTGATTGCGATCGCTTTCCCCACTCTGACTGTCTACCTGGCAGCAACCACTCGTCGCTCAGTCACATGCTGCATCCAAGCTTGAATTGCATCAACCCTCTCTGCACCATCGCACCAACTTGTTTGCGAAATAAATACTTATCTGGAGCATAACATGAAAGAACCATTATCTAATTTCACGCTTGTCTCAATATACTGTGGCTACGCTGTAGGGATTCGAGGGAAACAGCGTCAGCAGAATCGCTTACAATCTTATTGCCGAAAATTGCGGTTAATTGTCAGAGGTTTACTACCTTTTTTACAAGCCTTAGCAGCCTTGTTTACAATTATTAAAGCTCTAGGGTTATTCTAGCTCTAGATAATCGAGAGCGGAAAGAAAAAGCTTTCTCTTTCTTTCCTTCTCTTCTCATGACAACATTTTAATTACAAAGTGACAAGCATAGGGTTAATGCGATTATTCAGGGATTTGTTGAGATTATGGTCTTTTTATCGACAAGACGCGCTCACAATTCTGATAAATGATAATACCGAAAAAATACTGTTATAACTGTAATACCCTATACTTTTATCAGTATGTAGGTTAGGTTTACCACAACGTCTTGCGTCAAGTGAGGAGGAAGGGTGGCTTCTTTCTTAAGCACCAATCTATAACTATGTCTGAAGGAAATACCATTATTAGCAATATTCTCAAGCACGATCTTAAGGAAACGAGCTATAAAATTGCCTTGGTACGCGCCATCAATGATGTGGTCCTAAATTTTTCCAATCTCAGGAACCTGAGATCTGATGTGGCAGTTCCTTTACGAGTACTGGCAGAGTTTTGGGTGGCATATTATTGGCCGTTTGTAAAACCGAATGAACCGATTTTGCAGGGACGACGTCGTAGATTAAAGAACCGATTGAGAGATGATATATTATTTCGTTCTGAGCTTACAGAACTACGTCTGCAATGGGAACAGACTGTTGGTAAAACTTCTAGTCCCAGCGATGGTTTTTTCTTGATTAATGAATTGAAAGTCCCGCGTACATATAAAACTTAAAAAGTTTTGGGATTTGGAATGTATTCGTGAAGGCAATATCTTAAAAATAGTTAAGTCTCAAGTTATTGAATATGCAACTGATGAACTCAGTGACGACAGTTTTCAACCCAAGCCTCAAGTAGCTCAGCCAATTTTTATTATTCAAGGAAAGGTAACACTCGTGCGCTCAGAAATCACTCTTAAATTTAATGAAATTCCTCCCGGAGAGCCTGCTCCTGATAAAAAGGTGCGTGTAATTGTATCAGATGAAAACGACAATAAGTTTGTGACTTTGCTTAATGCTAAGTCATATAGAAAAGCCTGTGAGACTGCGGCAACTTGTTCTAACTATGCTGGGAACATTTCTGGAAAGCTTGGTAAATTGACAGATGATGGATTTGAGGTGTTAGAGGCGGGTATTAAAGTTTTTGAAGTTAAACCTAAGGAAGAAGTTAAGGGAGAAACTGTATAAGAAATGTTAATTAATATTAAGTTTGGGTGATAAATTAACTTGAATGTTAGTAATTCATTGCTCGGGGGGTGACATGCAAAATAAAAAGCATACAGGATAAGACAGCCCCGAGTGCGATCGCTCTACTGTTCGCTTTTAGTATAAATGTACTACAGTTGAGTCACTTTTTCATGAAGAAAAATTCTGTAGACTAGCAAGTAATAAGTACATAATGCTGTGCTATGAAAACATCTACCATCGAAAACATCTTTAACAGAAAGTTCATCAGTAGTAAAACAGCTGATACTGAGAACTCAGGAAGATGGATACGTCAATTTGTTGGGACACTAACAGCCAGTATTTGTTTGAGCTTAATACCTCTGGAAGCTTTAGCGAGCTTTTCCTTCACGAAAATTGCTGATAATCAGAGCGATTTTAGCAGTGTTTCTTCAAGTCCTGCCATTAATGACATTGGCACAGTTGCCTTTGAAGCGACTTCAAGTGGAGGTTCTCAGGGAATTTATACCAATAACGGCGGAGCAATTACAACCATTATTGATACAAATGCTCTACCAGTGTCTGTGTTATCTAATTTTCCCTCGCCCTTTTTTACTTTGTCTCAAAATGTGGATATTAACAATAATGGCACTGTCGCATTTTTAGTCAACTTTAATATGGGATCGTCAGGAACTTCATGTCGTCTGATTACTACTCAAGGCGGATCTTTTACCACTCGCGGAACAGATTCTCGTTCGGCAATTGGAAACGGAGGGAGCATCGTTGAATTTAACCTCAACAATAATGAAGAACTCGCTTATCAGACCGAGGATTTAAGCTTAGGTAACTTCATATTCACTGACAGCTTGTATATTTCTAAACCAAATCAACCTAGTATTAAAGTGGCAACAGCATTCTATCAAGTTATTAGCCCTTTTGCTAGCGGGTCTTTTTCATCAATCGGGGGTGGAGTGATCAACAACCAAAGCCAAATTACCTTTTACGGTAGTGGGCAGTCAGCCGACGGTCAGGTAACGGGAATTTACAGAGGTAATGTTGATTCATTTAACTTCTTAATAGATGCAAAAACACCTAATTTCGGCACTAATGATAACGGCGATATTGTGCTTTCAGATGGTAAAACTATTAACCTATTCAACAATACTAGCAATACACTCACAACTATTGCCGATGGTAGTAGCGTATTCACTAGCTTTAGTAATGCGGCAATCAATAACAACCAACATATAGCTTTTGAAGCTTCTTTAGCGAATGGTGTTTCCGGTATTTTTACTGGTGCCGACCCAGTAGGCAATAAAGTAATTGCCACAGGCGATCCGCTATTCAATTCTACGGTAACCAACTTAACCTTTTCAAGAAAAAGCTTAAACAACCTCGGTCAAATTGTCTTTTATGCCGAATTAGCGGATGGTACAAAAGGAATCTTCGTCGCTACGGAATCTCCTGACCGAAAATAATGGGATACAAACCCCGTCCTTCTAAGACGGCAGACCCATGTATAAATGAGCCACCAAAGAGCGGAAACTTTCCACTCGTCGATAGCTAATACATTACTCTATTGCTTGCTCCGATGCCTTTCCACTGCCTTTTTATTCGCAGTACGTCCTTCTTCTGTTTTAGGGTAACAGTAGCTACAAACACCACGCTCTAAGCTTTTCTTGCCCTCAGTGGCTAAAGTTAAGTCGGGGTTAGAATCCCCGTTTGAACGAAACATGAGTGCCGGATGCCCGTGACTCATAGCTGCCTTCTTCAATCTTCAATTACCGCCAATCATCTAGTACGAAAACATCCGGGCGACTAAATCCGGGTTCATTAGGTCTATGCATTGCCACTCCGATGACTTCACTGCGAAAACCACGAACTAAGAGCCTGCGATAAGCTTCATCTCGACTGGTATTTACTCCAGCTACTAAGCGCGACATCCCTTGCGCCACAGTCAATGCTTCACACAAATCCAATAACTGCTCAAAAAGTTGCCCTGCATTACTCCCTGATCTCACTGCGCCAAACTTAACATAGCAAGTGTTACTACCTGCATCTGTACCTGCGCCATAATGACAAACTGCAAATCCTACCAAGCTGTTATCGTCCCACAGCAAAACTGTATCACCTAGTCCTTGAGCTTGGACTGCCTCAATTTCCTGTGATAAATCTAGTCCTTCGTATATAAAATTACTAAGTTGATAACTGGCTTTAAGAGTTTGAACACGTTCATCTTCGCGAAGATGGGAGTATCTATTTACTAAAGAAATTGGCTGTGCTTGCTGCACTGGTTTGGCAACGATTACAGTCAGAAAACGCAAACGAAAGCCAAATTTTTGATATAGTGCATGATGTTTAGGACTTTCAGCAAATGTAAACAGTCCTGTTAGTTGAGTATTCCATTGAGTAAAGCTGGCGATCGCAGCTCCGATGCCTTTCCACTGCTTCTTTATTCGCAATACGCCCTTCTTCTATTTTGGGATAACAGTAGCTACAAACACCACGCTCCAAGCTTTTTTTACCCTTGAGGTCGCGATCACACATCTTACATTTAGGAAGCTCCTCACCTGAAGATTTGCGATATCGCCACTCTTTGAGTCGTTCATAACCAGATTTAGGCATGATTCCCTCCTGTTGGATCGACTCGACCAATACCTAGCTTAAGCAACTTAAGTTTTACGTCTTCTGGCTTGTCTCCACAGTAGTAGTACTTTTTCTGATGAGATAAATTTGCTAAATAATAACCAGTTTTTCCGCCATTAATGCGAAATAGTTCAATGGCGATTTGTTGTGGTGAAATGTTGTACAACGATTTGAGGTCATTGACATCTGCTGACCATGTGTGTTTATAAAAAAATCGACAAGGTTTCATGAGCCATCCACCAGCGAGGCGCTCAAACAGGCGATAATAGTCCGGAAGGTAAACAGATGTTGTTATGTCCATTTTGCTATTCTTTAATCAAGAGTTTGCCCCCAATTAAAGTCTTGTGGGTTTTGGTTAGCTAGCGTTGTCAGGTGGTGGAGATGCAGGTGAAAGCAGATGGCGATCGCAAATAAAAAGCGACTCAATCCGCAAGAGCGTATGTTGGTAAACCTTCCTTGAGCAAAGAATAGCCTTCAAGGTAATTACCTTCAAAAATACTGAGATTGTCCTTTCTTTCTCGCAGCTGAAGAAAAGATTTAATCCAGGCAGTAGAGAATGGTACACCAATGTAAGCAGTACCGATCACTTCCCAAGTTGGCTCTATTACATGTCCATCTGTATCCATCAACCAAGCATGAGAGAGGGGAAAACTGATATCCTGGGCTAGCGCATACCCTTCAACATAAATTAACTCTTTATTTTCAAAAGCTAACTTTTGGCAGTTATAATAGCAGCTTCTAGGAGTCATTCGCTTAAGAAATGGAGTCTGAGGCTGATTCTTGAAAAACACTCCACAATGTAAAACTAGTTCAGAGTAACTTCTATACTTCCAATCAGAATTTAAACGACTCTTTTTCACTAAATCGGCAAGCTGGTTTAGAGCCATCTCTAAATTATTTGAGTCATTCATGTTTCAAATACTTTTGAGCCAATTCTTGATTCAGCCTATAGTCTTTCGTTTCAAGAAATGCAATTAAATCTCCCAATCTATGTTGCCAATAACTGCTTATTGCATCTATTTCTCCATTGGCAAAATCCAACTGCCTTAATGATTCAGGATTTAAGTCTGCTGAATCCTCAAGAATAATAGCTGCTCTAGTCCGTTTAATTTCTTTGGCACACAAAGCATATTCAGTTTCTACCATATTTAGAAACTCTTCAGCTATACTCTGCTGTGATTGATTCATGTATTTTTGACTTTTAAACACTTTTTCAACCTATTTTTTTTACTATTCTAACTTCATTAACTTTTCTAACTGACGATTTAATACTTCTTTTATCGGTTCATATTCACCATTATCATACATCTTTCGTTGCTTTTCAAGCCATTGGATAACTTCCGGTTTGGGCTGGAATGAAATAGTACGAATATGTACTGATTCTATGTTGTGTGTAACATCCTCACCCCATTCTTCTATTAGCTTATGTGAGTGAGATTTAGCAGATTCAGGCTCTTTTATATCTGGCATGACTTCAATTTGAAGATAACCTCCTTTCGATTGAAACTGCCAGCGACTATTGTAACGTTCTAAATTATTCTTTGCACCTTTTTCTGTTTTCCATCGCTTGCACCAATCTAAATCTTTTTTTTCAGTCCAGCCGTAATTAATATCATTGTTGTATGTATACAGCCACCCTAATGGTTCTCCTAAATTGTTATAGCAGCGATATCCGTAATACAACATTTTTTTGCTTCAACAACAGTAAGGATTGCGCTCAGTTCAAAGTATGATCGATAGGGGGCGCGGGAAAACTTAATTCGCTTAGTACAAGCCACCGATCAATGATTTGATAGATTTGGTCAATTATTTCCTGAGAATAACCATTTACCAACATCCACGTTTGAAAAGGGTCAGCACCATCAGTAATTACCTCAATTCACCTACGCCCAAGCTTCGCTATGAACGCAGGTGAATTGAGGGACAGTTGAGCAATTGTCAGACTCTGCTCGGTCTTGTCCCATGATGTATCGCTTCACTGTTTCTAGGTTAGCTCCGCCAGTAGAGGATACGAAATATCCAATCTTCCAGAACACGGGTTTAGAATAGAACCGTTCTACATGAAGAGAAAATTCTTTACGGATAAACCGACTGCTAATAGTTTTCATGTTATTAGCAAATGCACTGATTTGCACTTTAGGGTTAATCTCAATCAGTAGGTGACAGTGATCTTCTTCACCGTTGAATTCAACCAAAGTGCAATCCCATTTTTTGCAAGTCTCGGTGAATATTTCATGTAATCTTTGCTTAACAGTGGGAGAGATGACCTTGCGCCGATATTTTGTCACCAGGACTAAATGAATAGACAGGTTATAAACTGTACCACCAGAGAGTGTTTTATTTGACATGGGCTATATATGCATGTTAAATTAGTCCTAGTATAACAAAACATATCAGGAGAGTAAGTTGCAACTCGCTTACAAGTTCAAGTTACAGCCTAGCAATCAACAGGTAGAGTTGTTAGAAGATTGGCAGCACAAAGTAGGTTATGCTCAAAACCGTTCTTTGGGCGATAGAATTGCCACCTATAACAACACATTTGTTGAGGGTGATTACTGTGATTTGTACACCAAGCGAGAAATTAGCTCCCAGTATTTGTATTGTGACTTAGAAACAAAAGCATTAACCAGTTCACTACACTGCTCTGTCAACAAATCAACATCACTTGGGCATCCTTGGAGAGACGATAATCCAAAGCTAAGACGAGCCAAGCCCGGTAAAGATGGCAAAGTCAAACCGTTTGAACCTAAACGCAGTGCTTATGAGATGCACTCCAATTGGTTGACACAGTTGAAACTTGAAAAGCCAGAATACAAAAGTGTCAATGCTGACGTGCTACAGCAATCATTGCGTCACGTTGATTCTGCGTTTAACAAGTTTTTTAGTGGTAAGGCTGGGTTCCCCAATTTCAAACAGCACTTTGATGTTGGGTTTGAGTTTAAGTCTGGTACAGTGAAGATCGACGGGAATTACATCACGTTTCCGACTTTAGGAACGATGCGGTTTTTCAAGTCTCGCAACATACCGAATAGCTGGGAAATTAGAACAACAACAGTTAGCCGCGATGCAGATGGCTGGTACGTTTCAGTGTTGCTACGAGATGAAACTGTACCAGATTTGCTGATCAAAACTTTTGACCAATGCAAGACAATTCAAGGCGCAGATGTCGGCATTAAGAAACTCGTGGCGTTAAGTGACGGGACAATGCTTGATAACCCGCAGTTCCTTAAGAGGAGTGAGCGCACGCTATCTATTCGTCAGCGTCGTGTATCTCGCAAACAAAAGGGGTCAAACAACCGCAAAACAGCAGCTAAGCAATTGGCTCGTACTCATCAAAAAATCCGACGCCAACGTGAAGATAATCTTTGGAAATCAGCAAAAAAGATTGCTAGTAATGCCGATGTCACGGTTTTTGAAGACCTGAATATTAAAGGAATGAAGGCTCGTTGCAAGCCAAAAGTAGATCCAGAAACCGGGAAATACTTTAAGAATGGGCAATCAGCCAAAGCAGCGTTAAACAAAGCAATCTCTGATGCTTCTTGGTATAGCTTGCGCCAAAAAACGGAGCATCAAGCCTCAAAACTAGGTAACCTAGTTATTGGGGTTGACCCTAAATATTCGTCTCAGGAATGCTCAGAATGCCACCACATCAGTTCTGGAAACCGAGATCAAGAAAAGTTTATCTGTGAAGAATGCGGTCACTCCGATGATGCAGATACCAACGGTGCAGTTAATCACGCTCACCGTGGCAAACAAAAGCTTGGAATCGATTCTCTACGCGTGGTCAGCGCGAAAGTTACGCCTTTGGAGCCTGCTAGTCAGGAAGCATCCTCTGTATTGAGAGAGGAGCCTAGGAACCCTGCTAATTCAACACTCAAGCAACGCCAGTTACTGTTAGTGCTCTTTTATTGCACTTCCCCTTTGTCGAAGCCGCAAGCCAAGTCTCAGCGGAAAGCGCTTTCAGTTGAGTATACACAGTTAACGTTGTTTGATGATTTTGATTGGGATGCGGAGAAGTCAACTAGCTAAGACTTCTTAGAATCCGTGTCTATATCCCGCAGGGATTAGGCACGGTAGTTCAACTTTTATGTGTTGCAACAGCGCATCAAATTCTGAAGCGGAAATGCCTATTGTCACCAGAAAATCAGCTTGGTTCAGTGGAATGATCCCATCAGCCATCAGTTGCATTAAAGGGCGTTGATTTTCGAGCACCAGCTTTTTAAATGATTCGTAATATGTCGAGAGAATGGTTCAGCTAGCTCGGATTGGTCTAATGATGGATTTACCTGTAGGTGCCAGTTCTAGTAAAGATTGAGCTAAAGCAAATTTGTAAGAAGCAGCATTCTTCCCAAACAGGATAATTGCACGCCAATATTCCTCCAACGTGGGAGTATGTCCAATAAATTCCCTCATTGTAGTTTTTGTAGTATATTACCCTGATGCCATTAGCTTAACTAAAAAGTTACTTAAAGCACATTAATACATCAGTATTAGTGGAGGTTAAGTTTGTAGCTAGATGTGCAAAGCATAGATGCAATTGCTTATCTACTGAGCCTCTGAGGTAGCTATCGAAAGTTGGGCGTACATATCTACTAAAATAAACTTGGGTATTGTGACTTTTATTTATAATTGAAAATACTCAGTGCATGTAAGTAAGGTTGGCGAAAGCGAGTATTTGGGTACTGTACATAATGGGGCGATCGCCACGCTTCTCTCATAGTTTAGATCCTGTAACTAGAGGGATAAAAGCGCTTCAAAAATACAGTCCGATCACAGATCGGTTATAAATGGGTTTTGTTTAAGTAGTCACATCAGTAAACCAAAAAGTTTTTCTCAAAGAGCGATTGCTAAATATTTTGTAGCCTATAATACTTTTTATTCTCTAAAGCTTTAACCAGCACACATAGCATAGATACTGAACCGTATTGGAATCACACCTGTGAACCTTGATTTTTCTTCTCTGGTTTGAGATTGTTAACTAAAGTATACGTAAAAAAACTGATGTCAAGATTAAAGTTTATTTTACTGCTCGTACTCGTAGTAGTCTCATTGATGACTTTTGATTTTGCTAGCACCCAAGCTAAGGTTATCAGTCTCAACCGCTATATCCTTCCTGGAGAGGCTGTTTTTCCAGAAGGTATTGCCTACCAACCCAAAACCAAGGACTTTTTTGTAAGTAGCACCACAGACGGCACAATTTTACGAGGTAATCTCCAACAGGAGTCAGCCAAGGTGTTTCTACCAGGTGGTGCTGATGGACGCACAACAGCCGTCGGTTTAAAAGTGGACGACAAAGGTCGTTTGTTTGTAGCAGGAGGTAATACTGGTCAAATATTTGTCTACGATACCAGCAGTGGCGAACTATTGAGTCAGTTTAAAAACCAAAAGACTTCTACGTTCATCAATGATGTAGCTATCTCTCCAAATGGAGATGCGTACTTCACTGACTCATATGATCCAACTTTATACAAAGTTTCGCTCAATGAAGCAAATGAAATTCAGTTTGAGGCTTGGCTCGATTTTACTGGTACGAATCTAGAGTACCAATCAGGATTGAACCTGAACGGTATCGCCGCAAGCTTAGACGGCTTGTACCTGATAGTTGTGCAGTCTAATACAGGAAAGCTGTTTCGTATCGACATTGACAGTAAGGAAGTTACTGAAATTGATTTAGGTGGTGAACGACTCACTAACGGCGATGGTATCTTGCTCTCACGTGGTGAAAAGCAAATTTTGTACGTTGTGCGTAATCAGCTAAAGTTGATTGTCAAAGTTGAATTAGAAGAGGATTTCTCTCGAGGTACTATTGTCTCTAGCACGAGTGATCCATCTTTTGCCTACCCGACTACTATTGCCCAAGCTCGGAAACGGTTGCTAGTTGTCAACTCTCAATTTGACAAGCGTGGCCCAGGACTGACACCTGAGTTACCGTTTACTGTTTCGAGTATTCCTACTCCTTAGAGGATAGTGGAATCTTTGTGACTACGAGCCATTTTGACCAGATTGAAGAAGGTTTAGGGACATTAGATGAGAAGATTAGCTGTCATTGGTTGCGGCACGCGCACGGGAGCCATGCCGTCAAACGTAAGGTAAACAGACTCAGAAAGGTACGGCAGGACTTATCGGGACCAAAGCAGCTAAGTCTGCTTGAAACGCCCACCTCTGAATCGACAGAGGGAAAAAGGAGACAATATTACGCCCGCAAGGGCAAATTTGATATGCCTGGGAACCCGCTAACCTCAGTTCAGCTGAGTCTATGGGATAACGCGGAATTAGCATGAATTGGAATGAGTTTGCTGAAACGGGGGCAAATCCTATTCGGTATCTATCATCACCTTGCCCGAGCGCTCTTGCAGATGCGATCGCCTGATTTACTGAAGAAAGGCAGAGGGCAGAAGGCAGCTATGCTGAAGGGATATTGATTTTTGATCTGCTCTTCGGCAATTGGGTCTAAAGCCCCTAAATTTATTTATGAAAAGAAGAGAAAAGATGTATTTCGTTCTGGCGTAGCACAAGAAATACGGCGTCTTTATCAAATCCCCTGAATTTATTTATGGGGATACATAGCTGCCCTCTGCCTTGTCCTGACGGACACGCTGCGCGAACGTACTTCTGCCTTCTTAAAACAATTCATAATTAAGCTATTGCCTCAAACATATGCTCTTGATGCCACCGAATTGCTTCAAGCCTAGGATAATAGTGCTTTTGAGTGGGCAAAATGATGCTCATGCCACTAAACTCCCGCATCGGTTTAGCATGAGGTGAGTCTTCCCGTAGGTCGCTAGCAACTCTAATAGTGTAGTCATCGTTTATACTAAACCAGCCACGATCAAATGCCCAATGGTGATTTTTGCAAAGTGAAAGCCCGTTATCTATGCGATCGTCATAGAACTGAGAGAAGGGCTTGATATGCGCTCCATCGACAATATTCTGAGTTTTTGAATCGAGTATCTGTAGACCACAAAATGTACAGCGTTGGTTGTAAGTTGTGACTATAATTTTACGGAAAGCCGCATCTCTGACAATCTTTGTCTGTTCGTCCTGGAGTTCTTCCGGTTGGTAGACTTTACCACCAAGAGATTGTAAGTTCTTTTGTAATTCAGCAAAAGCATTGATTTGCAGTAGCTGTTCTATCTCTAATGTTTTACCAGCAAACCTAGAGTCAATTAATACTTGGGTTAAAATACTTCTTTGTTGCGGGTATTGTAAAATATCCCACAGTTCCTGATCAAGGTAAGCGTATTCTACAGTTTGTCTAATAGCATTAACCGTTCTCAATTTTACTTTGGAATCAATCAATGATTCCAACCCAGGTTTAAGTTGGAGGTGCCAAAATCCATCGCTACGCAGGTGGAAGAACGGTAGTCCAATGTCTGGTTTACGAACTGTCTCAAGGTGACTCCACAAGTTGAGGAATGTAGCAATAAGCTCGGCATTTAAAGGAATCTGGTTTTTCTGTACCTGTCTAAGTGCGATCGCTTCAATCACAGATAGAAGCAAGATAGGTTTATTTGGGGCAATTCCCGCAGAACGAGATACATGGAGATTGGCGAACTTATTGATGTAGTAATCGAGGTTTTTGGGAGTCAAGAGCGCGGTTAATTAAAGTTATATTATTACACTTTACACTCTTGCAAAGACTGTCAGTACATATACGCATTGGAAGTGCGATCGCACAAAAATACTTGCTGTTATTGATGGGCGATCACCTCGATAACTCCTAGCAGCAATATGGGTTTATTGGGAGCAATCCCAGTAGAACGAGATACCCGCTATGGAGCAAACTTATTGATCTAGTAACTGAGGTGCCTCATTACTTGGTAAAAAGGAGTTTACAGCATTGCACACAAACCTTGGCTGATAATTCACCGGCTATCAACCACAGAACAAAAGATTATTTGAGCCAACACCGCGCTCTAAAGAAACGCGGATTCAGGCTGAAAGTTGGCGTTGACTTGTCGCTCGGATTCAATTAAATCAGCTATCTGGTCAACGTTTTTCAGCTTATTGGACAACCGCTCTGGGGCAATCAACCTACTTTCAGACGAGCTTACTTGTTCGCGGTTTAAAAACTTCTGCCATGCGTCCAAAAGGATCGACTCCGACCCCGAATACCGACTTGCAGCATCCTGCAATGACAGTCTATCGTCTTGATTTACGTGCCTACTCAAATACGCGCTGAACAAATCACGATGCATTTCAATACCAGTCGCATCGTGATGAACTCTTTTAGACAGGCTTTTCTTGATATGACTTCCATCTAAATGAGTTTGACTCAGCGCTGTTTTTTGAGTAGAGAACTTGTGAACTGTGCCACCAGCTTTTTCAGCTTTGCGAACGAGTTCTGATTGTACAAAACCTGGCGATTTAGCAGATATCGCTTTACCGTAGCGTTTCTGCCAACCTTTCACTGAAACATTTTCAGTTTTGATATCTTTACCATGCCGCAAGATTTCATTAACTATCTCACGATTCAAGCTTTTGGCATATGCAGCCTTTTTACGTTGTAATTCTCGTTTCTTCTGAGCATCTTTTCTATAGTTGCTAGATTTCTTCCATTGACGCTTACCTTTCTTAACTTTGCCTTTCTTTTTGACCGTGCGATGACCCTTTTTAACTTCAAAATCAGGTTCGTAGTTATCCGGGTTGCTTGCCCTCTGGGAGCGCTGCATCTTTCTTTGTAATGTAGTTATTTCCTTCTCAAAGGTTGGTACTTTTTCTGCAAATGGTAACAATCCTGCTTTATTATCACCAACAAAAGCAATATTGGAAATATTAAGGTCAAGTCCAATTAAACCATCAGAAACATGATTTTTTTCTTTTTGGAATGGGACTCCTTCGTTAATCAGTTGGGCATACCAACGACGTTTACCATTCAACTCTCTCCACAACAAGCGAACATACTTGATAGGAGATTGTAGTCCATGCATTATGACATCGTTGAACTCATCAATAATTGGGCGTAACTTGAGGCTACCCCACACTAATTGATTATCTTTCCAGCGTAGCCCTTGTTTATTAGTCTTACCTTCAAGAGAACGGAATCGACTAAGTACTTTGAAACGAACTTTCTTAGCACGCCCAAACATTACCCTTTCCGAAGCTAGAAAGGCTCGTTTAGCAATAGTTTGTTGAGTATTTGAATCAATTTTGTCGGCTATCCACTTTGATGAATTTGCCGTAACTGTTGCGTATGTTTGAATGTCAAAATCAGAATACTTGTATGCTTGACGTGCAACAATGAAAGCATCACTTCGTTCTTTCAAGTTTGCTCTAGGTATCTTCTTAGCTGTTTTAAATGCCTCAGAATCGCGTACCAACTTCATACGAGTCATTGCTTCACTAAGACATGCATTATACAATTGTCTTGCGGCTTCAAATTTTGACAACAACTCTGATTCTTGAGAACTATCAACTTTCAATAGAACCTCTATGATGAAAGATAGCGTTCGTTTCTTCGGCATTTTAAAATCACCTCCTTGTTTTTCTAAACTATATCTAGTATAAACGTTGGTGCTAATAATGGCAATAAGAAAAGGACAGAAAAGATTAAAGAATCAACCTGTTTTATATGAAGAATTGAAAAAGCCTAGAACAATTTGGCTTACGACAGAATCTTGGGGACAAGTACAAGAGTCAGCAGTAAGGTTAAAAATAAGTGCCAGTGAATATGTAGAACAATTAATAAGAGAAAAGCACGGCAGTTAAAACTGCACTTTATTCCGTCTTTCCACCCCGATATGAATACCGAATGATTGTCAATTCCTTTAATTCCTGGACAATCATTCTTCGGGGCTACCAGACATCCCGATCTTTTTATGTGTCGATTTCGGAATCGGAACGATGCTGATGGTCACTTTGCTCTATTACGTCGTTTGATGCCAAATGCTGATTTAAAGGTAGTTTTTGAACCGCCGCCCAAAAGTTAAGAAATCTATTTAGATGGGACTTAACCGCTCCGGCCCTTGGCAACGGCGGTATCGCCGTATCGCCCAGTAGCGAGGAGCGGAGCGCGAGTAAAGTGTCTCCCCTTCGCATAGTTAAGTTTGAGGGTTTAGCACGGGAACACCCGACTTAATCAAGATAGAGATAGAGGGGAAACTTAAAGATAAATTACTGAAAATATGCTATAACTCCAAGATTTAATGTCAGAGGAATGAACGTGATTGAGATTTGGATTGCTGGTAGAGGTGTTGGTAAGGCACGTCCTAGATTTGGACGAAATGGTGCAATTCATACGCAGTCACGGTATGGAGAGTGGAAACGTGATGCTATTTTCCTCTTGGAGGGATTAGAATTGCCACCAGTGCCCATACCAGCTAAAATTGATTGCTTCTTTGTCAATTTCTTCTCCAGTGACAGCGATAATTTGATTGGCTCGGTATTAGATGCCCTGGTTCAAGCATCCGTACTGCAAAACGACTCATCATCGTACGTTGTCGAATCTACGGGAAAGTTTGTTAAGACTCGGAAGCGGCGAGGGCAGGATAAGCCTGTTGGTATTTTGGTCAGGATATCTCAGGCGCAGGTTGAATATCTTGATCTGGAAGTGAGTGAGCAGACTCGTCAATTTGTTGCGTAATCATACTGGAAGTCTTGGCAGAAACTGGGTAGAAAACACAATTTTAAGGCAGATGCTCGCCTCAACCCATCAATTTCACTCAAGAATTCTGCCATCTTCATCTCTTGTTACTTCAACCACCTTGACATCAAAGCTTTCCCATTGTTGAACAGTGAATCCGTCTTTCACTTCTTCTGGAAACCTAGTTGCCATTTTCTGCCATGCTTCTTCCTCAATATCAGCAACTATGTAGTAGCCCTGACGCGCTGTTATGTCGTCATGACCGAGACAGTCGTGGGTGTAAAGTGCATTACGGGTACATCGATATTCTTTTGTCATGTTTATTTACGCTTTGTGCGATCGCATTCCAATTATCTTAAAGCAGACAGTGATCGCGATGCCCTTCTTAGCCACGGTGGTATCGCCCCCATCGCGCATTCCAACCATCGGTATCAACTATCAGTGCGATCACATCTGTTTTTATTTTCTTCGCGTCTATTTTTGTTACAGTTGAATACATTAGCGGCTCCGAGATCACGAATGACTAGAGCATTTTTGCTCCCATGATGCGCGCATGGGTAGGCAATACGGTTCGTCAAGAAATGTATATGTTGAGGCAAGCAAGGGGTGCAGAGGGAGTTTCTATGTTGATCACCAAAATTGGACTTGAACCCATTTTTGTTTGCGGTTCATTACATTTACTTATAGGATTTAATTATGAATTCATCTTCTGAAATAGACTATTCTATACTGCGTAATCTACTTGCAGCAGGAGAATGGAAGGAAGCCAACAAAGAAACAAAGCGAGTTGTATTAGCGGCGACAAAATCGGACCGGATAATAAGAGATTTCCCTTGTGAAGATTTACGTATTATTGACCAGTTATGGGTCGAGTATAGTAATGGACGCTTTGGTTTTTCTGTGCAAAAGCGTATATATGAAAGCGTTTATGAAAGCATTTGTGAAAGATGGGGCAGAACAGAGAAGTATGGTATCAGAAGTTTTAACGAATTTGGCGATCAAGTTAGATGGAGAACAAAAGAGCAGTGGAATTATTACTTAGACCTAGTTTATGACCTTTGGGCTCCAGTAGGGCATCTTCCCTCATATAACATAGTTTTTTTAGAAGGCGAGTTTTGGGGTGCACGCTTAATGGAAGTGGCAGAATCCATCTTCTGTTGTCTCGAAGATTGTGGACTTTAACATATTGGGGTCAAAGCTGGGTTGCAACCATCTTGCAATTCCTTCGGTAGGCTTTCCTTCTCCTGACGGAGACGCTGCGCGAACGGAACGCTGCTTTGTAACTTGCTTCCCTGTCGGGGTACGCCAACGCACTTCCTCACTTACGGTGCTTGCTTTGAAAAAGATGATTATTCACTTTACAGAGCAACTAGTAGGAGTATTCAAGGTGCTGGCATTGGACACAGAAGAAATGAGCATTACTTCACCTTTATCATTTAATACCCAGCTAGTCGCAGGTATGATTGCTATTGGTTGAGGTTTGGGTTTAGCTGCGTGTATTTTTTGTTGATGCTGCACAGTGGTTACTGGTAGGCGAGTGTCTGACCACAATACATCACTGGTTAGGGGTTCATCGGGACTGGGGGGTAAGCCACTGCGTCCGGTAATGGTAAATTGATTACCACCTGTGGTTTCATTAAAAGCATTACAGTTAGAGGAAACTAGCTTTGGGGTTTGCTCCATCACTGTGGGCAGGACAACCAAACCACGACTAGGGTCAATATCTGGAGAAATGATGGTTGGGTTGTTTTGAGAAAATGCAGCGATATCATTTGTTGGTAGCCTTTGAGGGTTTGGGTCTGTAGTTCCTAGTAACCTTTCCAAGTCTTGTTGAGTACGTACAACAAAGCCGAAAACTCCTTCAGATGCAGTAATGTTAATCTTACCGCCTCTACCATTGAAGGCATCAGTAAAGATGTCACTATTTTCTCTTGGCGGTGCTACTAGAAATTTACTATTAAGCGTAAAATTGCCCTCATTTCCACTAGCCTGTGTCGTACCAGAAGTATTTGAAATTAGACTATGGCGGCGCGTTAATAAAAGATTGTTTGCTTTTAAAGTAATATTACCACCTTGACCTGATGCAGAATCGGCTGTTAGCGTTCCTGTATCAAGGGTAATAAAATTAGCTTTTAGTTGTAGATTGCCTGCATTACGATTAGCATTTCCCAGATTACTGACAGTTCCCACTGCTCCATCAAAAATATTCAAGCGTTGAGCATTGATTTCTAAATTGCCTCCATTTCCGACTGCTCCTGTTTCTACAGCACTAGATATACTACTTGGAAAGCGATTGCCAGCAGACCCATCAATTAAAACTGTATCGCGAGCGTTAATATTAATACTACCTGCATCGCCCTGTCCACCAGTATTAGTATTAGCAGACACTTGAGCGCCATTAGTCACAGAAAGAGAACCTGTTGTAATATTGACATTGCCTCCTTTCCCCTGACCACCAGAAGCTACAGCGCTAAATGCTCCACTAGGTGTATTCCCACTTACTCCGTTGAATGAGATTTCATTGCCATCAATCCTGATATTACCAGCATTTCCATTTCCAGAAGTGCTGGCTACTAATTGAGCACCCTTTTCAACTGTCAGTTGATCTGCAGTAATGCTGATGCCTCCACCATTTCCCGATGCCCCGGATTGCACTGCACTAAAAGCACCGCTGGAAGAACCATTGATACCAGTGCCACTGAAGAGTGCATTACGGGTACTTACACTGATATTCCCTGCATTTCCTTGTCCATACGTGTTAGTAGATAATTGTGCACCATTGGTAATACTCAGGGAATCAATTGTAATGTTGATGTTTCCACTATTACCTTTGGCATTGGCAAAGATAGTCCCTTGAAAAGGCTCTAAGGTAACTATAGGACGATTTTGTTCATTCAACCTGATACTAAATGTAGGTGCTGAGCTAGCGCCTGATGTATTGGATACAACACTTCTAATACCATCAAGTGAAATATCTTTGGCAAGAATATCTACGTTGCCTGTGATGCCATCTCCTAGAGTACTAGCACTAATCTGTGCTCCACCTAATACTCGTAACTTACCAGTTTCAATCGTCAGCTTTCCACCATTGACTGTAGCGTTTCCACTAACTTGAGCAAACAAGCCACTGGGCTGACCATTGGCTCTTGTTCCTGACAATTCTACAGCATCCGCTGCTGTCACTAGCAAATCTCCTGCTCGACCCTGACCTCTACTATAAGTTGCTATAACTGCACCACTTGCAACTGTTAGATTCCTAGTTGCAAGTGTCAAGTTACCAGCCGACCCAGTGCCAGAAGTCGTAGTAGATAATTGAGTGTTATCTCCACTCACGTTTACAGACTCGGCAGCGTCTACAGTCAGATTTCCTCCTGTACCAGTACGTAAGGTTGTAGAGAAAATTACGGCACCACCTTCAACTCCTAAACTCCTAGTTGTGAGTTGAAGGTTACCACCCGACCCATTACCAGAAGTAAAAGTAACTAATTCAGTGTTATTTCCACTCAAGTTTACAGACTCGGCAGCGTCTACAGTCACATCTCCTCCTGTCCCAGTACCTAAGGTTCCAGAGAAAATTACGGCACCACCTTCAACTCTTAAACTCCTAGTTGTGAGTTTCAAGTTACCAGCAGACCCATTACCAGAAGTCACAGTAAATAATTGAGTGTTATTTCCACCCAAGTTTACAGACTCGGCAGTGTTTATAGTCACATCTCCTCCTGTACCAGTACCTGCGGTTTGAGAGAGAATTGCGGCACCACCTTCAACTCTTAAACCCCTAGTTGTGAGTGTCAAGTTACCAGCAGACCCAGCACCGAGAGTGGCAGTAAATAATCGAGTGTTACTTCCGCTCAAGTTTACAGACTCAGTAGCGTCTACAGTCAGATTTCCTCCTGTGAGAGCACCTTGAGTAGTAGAAAAAATTTGAGCATTACCCGTAAGGTTGATGTTCCTGCCTCTGAGCTGAATAGCGCCACCGCCCATACCGCTTGCATCAACCGTAGCCGCACCAGAGAGTTGAAGATCACGTCCGTTCTGAATGCCTGCATATCCCAAAGTATAGTAGCCTTGTGGAGTCTGAGTGAGATTAACCAAACCCGTCTCAACACTACCTAGCTCAATTCTTCCGCCTGCTGCGGTTAAATTGCCATTATTAAGGGAAATATTACCACCTACCAGTGCCAAAGTATTGCCACTTGGAACTTGAAGTCCAGCCGGCTGATTATTACTATTGAGCGATCCATTCAGACTTGCCTGGGATTGGTTAACAATATCTCCTGGATTTGAGCCAAATTGTAGTCCTATCGGGACACTTACCGTTAACAAAGGGGTAGCTTGAGGATTGGTGGCGCTAAATTCTGTGCCATCAGCAAACCTTATACTATTCGCTGTACTCGCTACAAACGAACCCCCAATATTCAAACTGGCATTTGGTCCAAAAATGATGCCATGAGGGTTGA
>JAQYWO010000516.1 GCA_029379215.1 Rhizonema sp. PD37 | reverse complement strand
AAATCTAGCGCAGCGTTCCCCAGTTGCGTCACTTTCAAGCCCCCTGAACGGTTACGAAATCATTTACCCCAGCCAGACAACCACAGAAAGAACATTGCATTTAGCCGTAAGTGGAAGTGTTCTTTCAGCAAGAATCTTTGATATTCGGCTTGCAGCTTTAATCGAATGTGCAAATGTTGACTATTTTGCCACATACAACATAAAAGACTTTCAGAACATTAGTGGCTTAAATCCATTAACACCAGCGCCAATTCTGTCAGAGTTACAATCATAGAGATCCAAAAAATTAAAGCCTATATAGCAATCTTAAATCATTCGTGAACAACAAGATTCCCGACTTCGTAAAAGTTGTCGGGAATCTGAGCAGGTGCTTTGAAGTACACTTGGTTAGGGTGGGGTGCGTAATAATGTGATACTATGCTAACCTTGACAAAACCTCACCTATGCCATCAGATATTACCGTTGAATTCCGCGATGTCACCTTAAGCCGAAATCATCGCCCTTTGGTGTCAAATCTCAACTTCACCATTCGCCAGGGAGAAGCACTGATATTACTTGGAAGGAGTGGAAGTGGTAAAACCACCACAATGAAATTAATCAACCGCCTCTTTACCCCTACGCAGGGTGAAGTGCTATTTGAAGGCATGAGTACAACCCAGTGGAATGAAATTAAGCTCCGGCGCAAGATTGGTTATGTCATTCAAGAAACTGGTTTATTTCCCCATTTCACTGTAGAACGCAATGTGGGTTTAGTGCCTTCTTTAGAAGGTTGGAAACCTAAACAAATCAAAACGCGAGCTTATGAATTGTTGCATTTAGTCGGTTTAGATCCAGACAAATTTGCTCAAAGATATCCCCACGAACTTTCTGGAGGGCAAAGACAGCGGGTTGGGGTGGCAAGGGCATTAGCAGCAGATCCGCCTGTATTATTAATGGATGAACCTTTTGGGGCACTCGATCCGATTACAAGGTTAGAACTTCAACAAGAATTTAAGCGCCTACAGCAGGAATTAGGCAAGACGGTGGTGTTTGTAACTCATGATATTCAAGAAGCTTTCGTTTTAGCATCGAGAATTGGGTTAATGTATGGAGGAGAATTGGTAGTATTGGGTACAACTGAGGAATTTTTGCAATCCCAACATCCAGAAGCCCAAGCCTTTCTTCAATGTCTTAAAACTTATGAACTTCAATGACTTCTTTTTGATTAAGTATGCCCCAGAAATCTTACAACACACCTGGGAACACTTACTGCTGGTAGGGTTTTCTATCGGGATTGCCACTCTTGTCAGTATTCCGTTAGGGATATTAATTACCCGTCGAAAGAATCTCCGTCAACCAATTCTCATCGTTGCAAACATTCTGCAAACGATTCCCAGTTTGGCATTATTCGGCTTGCTCATTCCCGTACCTGTAATCGGCGGGATTGGCGCAACGCCTGCTATTTTTTCTCTGATTCTGTATTCTTTATTGCCAATAATTCGTAATACGTACACTGGTATTACTGGTGTCGATCCAGCCATTCGCGAAGCAGGACGCGGGATGGGAATGACTGATAAAGAACTATTATTACAGGTGGAGATTCCTTTGGCAATGGGGGTAATTTTGGCGGGGGTGCGGGTGGCGACGGTGATTGGTATTGGTATTGCAACTATTGCAGCTGCTATCGGTGCTGGTGGTTTGGGTGAGTTGATTTTTCGCGGTATTTCCGCTGTGAACAATCAGTTAATATTAGCGGGTGCGATTCCAGCAGCAGTTATTGCTTTAGTGGCAGATTGGGCAATTGGTTGGATGGAGCAAAGGTTGGCAGTTAAGGGTAAGAGTTAGGTGAAGCGCGAAGACATTTCGTGTCGGGAGCAGGCTTGGCACAAAGAAGGCGAAGAAACATAATGAAGAGATTTTTGACGTTTTGCTTTTTAACTTTTGCTTTGGTGTTAGTCATCGCCAGCTGTAATCAGACATCAAATAGTGGCGGTGGTAATATTGTTGTTGCTTCTAAAGGTTTCACTGAGCAAGATATTTTAAGCGAAATTCTCGCACAACAAATTGAAGGCTCAACTCATTTAAAGGTTGAACGTCGTCGCTTTACTAGTACTTTGGTGACTCATGACGCGATCGCATCTGGCAAAGTTGATGCTTATATCGAGTATACGGGCACGGCGTCTACTGTGATTTTAAAACAAAAGGTGATTCACGATCCAAAAGTGCTTTACGAAAAGCTAAAACAAGATTACGCTCAAAAGTTTCATCTGGAAGTGATGCCATCTTTGGGCTTTGAAGATACTTTTGCCATGCTTGTACGGGGTGAAGAGGCAAAACGTTATCATATTCAAACTCTGTCAGAATCTGCTAAATATACACCTCAGTGGCGTGCCGGTTTCGGTTATGAATTTGTAGAAAGAGAAGATGGTTTTCCTGGTTTGGCTAAAACTTATGGAATGCGTTTTGCTCAATCTCCCCGCATTATGGATTTGGGATTAATCTATCGAGCAATAGAGCAGAAGCTAGTTAATATGATTGATGGGAATTCTACAGATGGGCAAATTTCTCGTTTAGGTTTAGTCGTTCTGAAGGACGATTTACATTATTTTCCTCCATACGAAGCTACACCAATTGTGCGTGAAGACACTTTGAAGAAGTATCCTCAAGTCAGACAAGCGATCGCTCAACTGAGTGGAAAAATTTCCACAGAAGATATGCGGCGATTAAATTATTTGGTAGAGGGCGAGTTTCGTGATATTAAAGATGTTGCTAGAGAGTTTCTCCATACTAAGAGTTTAACTTCTGCTAAGTAACTCTATTTCTATAAAAGCAATTGTTTGTCTATTCCTTTTGGATCTATAATAACAGGCTAGGCATTTAGCCATCAGCCTATAAATAGCAAAGCACAAACAAACCAATCTGGTTCAGTCAAGGCTGATTGCAAAAATGTTTCCACATTTTAATCAATCGTCAGGGCTTTCTGTGTAGGGTAAAGTCGTACCCAACTCCTGTCGAAGACACCACATGTCACGCTTGCTTAGAGAGAAGGGGTACGGAAACGCCCCTACATGAAGATAAGGAGCGCATTCTTTTTTCAATTTAGTATAAAACAATTAACTAATGTATAGTAGCGCATAGCTATACTCTGATAAAATGTATTATATTATGTCATATATTCACTCTCCTCATTTACTAAGAAGTTATC
>JAQYWO010000515.1 GCA_029379215.1 Rhizonema sp. PD37 | reverse complement strand
TCTCGGCTTCAATTGCCGCGTTTAGGGAGAGTAAATTTGTTTGATCGGCCACTTTCGTGATTGTGGTGACGACACTGTTAATATTATTGGCTTTTTCATTCATCACCCCTAGTGCGGTGGAAATACTCGTAGTGGCTGCGGCTAAAGAACGCATTGCTACTTCCATTTGCATCAAGTCGGCTTGAGAGTTGCTTGCTTCTATTGCAGTCAAAGAAGCTCTTTGAGCAATGTTATCCATCGTCTTCACTAATTGCCCGGAAGTGGCGGCGATTTCATGCGAGGTGGCACTGACTTGGTTGGTGGAAGCAGCTTGCTCTGTAACGGTGGCTTCTAACTGCTTGCCTGCTGCGGCAATTTGCGTAGCGGATCTGGTAATTTGGATACCGGACTTTTGCGTCTGGGATATCAATGAATTCAAACTTTTCGTCATGTTGTGGAAAGCTGCCAGTAGTTGCCCAAGCTCAGTTTGATCGTTTGTGACGACAACCGTCTGGGTGAGATTACCATCTGCAATCTGTGCTGCTGATTCCACCACTCCCGGTAACTGTCGCCGCAAAGGTAAACCAATCCGCAAACCAATAATGATTGTAGTGACGCTCGCTAATACGGTAGTCAGCCAAATAACTGTAATCATAAATGCACGTGCATCTTTAAGTTCCTGCTGACGCTGACGAGTGGCAGCTTCTACCTGCTCTTTGAATTCCTTGCGCGTTGCGTCAAGAATTTGCGCTCGACTGTTACTAAGTTGTTGAGGTAACTGTGCTAGCTGGTTAGCATCGATTTGCCGGAAAACTTCTTGAAAGTCGTTATGCAGTTTATTACCTTCTGTAATCAGATTATTCGCTTGTGCCGTCAGAGAATTTGTTAGCTCTTCTTGGTTAGGGATAATAACAGCCGCTCTTAAATCTTGAACATTTTTATTAAAAGATTCGTAGGCAGTATTAAAGGAAGTTTTGTATGTTTGGTCTTTAGGAAAAAGTGCATAACCTCGTATAATCCTTAAAAACTTAGAAATGTCATAAGTTAATTCCTCCGCTTCCTTGTTAGCTTCCTGGAGTTGATAAACCTGATTGTCTATATCGATGACTTTATAAATTGTGGAAACAACTACCCCTCCCTGGATAATTAAGAAAATTATGGGAACTGAATATCCAAGTAAAAAGCGGTTAGCAATTTTATTCAACATCTTGCAAAGATACTCCCTTATTTAATATAATTTGACTAAGACTTTACATTATCTAAATTCTGTAGCCTTTGAATTCGTTGGTGAAGAACTGCCGCAGCAGCGCGATCGCCACGCTGTTCTTTAAGTTGGGTGAGGTAAATTAGTGCTTCTCTATAATTTGGTTCAAGGTAAATCGCTTTCTGGAAGCATTGCTCTGCCTGAGCGTTTTCTCCCTTAGCCTGATACACTTCGCCCCATAAGAAGTAAGCCTTCTCGCTGGTAGGGTAATGATCTAGATAAGTTTTACATAATTGGGCTGCTTCATCCAACAGTCCTCTATCTGCCAATTCTTTGGCTGTTTGAAGACTGGGGATTGTGGCGGAGGATTTTGTCACAGATGAGTTATTGATTGCTTGAGAGATTTCTTTCCTCTTAGTCGGTGGCAACTGTTGTACCTTCACTGTAGGCACTGCCACCTTTTGATAAGCAAAACTAAATGGATAACGAACTGAGACAAATCGCTTCGTTGGAATTATACCAGTTTCAGCAGATCCCACAAATAACAGACCTTGAGGAGATAATAAGCGATCTAAAACATCTATAGCTTGAGAAGAGGTGAAGGAATCAAAGTAAATTAATAAATTACGGCAAAATATAACATCATATTTTTTATTAGTTAGGAAAGATGGTTCTAGGAGATTTCCATGTATGAAATTAACAGTATTACGCACCTGTTGAGATAACTCGTAACCTTCTGCCGTTCGCCGAAAATAGCGTTCCTGATTTGGCAGTTGTTCACCTCGAAACGAATTTTTGCTATAGACAGCATTTGAGCTTTTAAGTAGTGCCTTTTTGCTAATATCAACAGCATCGATCCGAAATTTATCTGGGGTTAAACCTGCATTGAGTAAGAGCATGGCGATCGAGTAAGACTCTTCCCCAGTTGAACAGGGGACACTTAACAGGCGCAGGATACTAGCAGATCGCGAGGGTAGCCACTCTGATTTAATATAATGTTCCAAAAAAGTAAACGGTTTGCGATCGCGAAAAAACCAGGTTTCCGGAATCACCACAAGTTCAATCAGTTCTTCTAGTTCCTGGGTTGATGTTTGCAGTCGCTGCAAATAAGTTTGTAAATCGGGTAAACCACAGGCTAACCTCCGCTTTTCTACAGATCTAGTAATCGTATTGGAGCCAATAGTGCTTGCCGCCAAACCAATTTTGTCTTTCAGCAGTCTCTCTATTTTTTGCTGTATCATCGGCATTAGTGTTCTCCTGCTGCTAATAGATACTTATGTTGTGCATCTGTAAGTAAATAATCTAACCGGATACGTTGAATCATTCCCTTCTCATCCATAATCATTTCTCCTAAATAAGGAGCTTCATTTATTTGAGATTCCGCATTCATCAATTCAGCATCTGGCTTATTTAAAGTTTCTGTGACTTGTTCTGCCATCAATCCCAAATAGCGCTTAGTGTTTTCTTTATCTACGTAGTTAACCATAATAATTCGCGTGCTTAAATAGGATTGGCAGGATTTACTTTGTATCAAATAGCATAAATCCAAAACAGGTACTATCGCACCTCGATAGTTGAATAATCCTGCTATATACTCAGGAACGCGATGTACTTTTCTCAGAATGACTCTTGGGATAACTTCAACAACCTGAGAAGTATCAAGGGCATAAAGAGCGTCTTCACAGGAAAAGAGTAGCATTAACATTGTTTTCCTCTAAAATAGAAAAATAAATCGTGAAAAAGCCGTATTAAATAAAGTCTTTAGTACTAACAATGCTATTTTATTAACAAAACTGACATGTTGCCTACTTATTACATAAGAACTTATTAGTTTTTTCAATAAGCCTATATATTTTTATCAAAAATTTGTCTCAAATCATTTTTATAGATAATCATATTTATGCAAATTTTATAAAAGTGTAAAATGGGTGAATTTTCTCTAATTGCATGCTAACTTAAATAGATCAGAGTAAATTAAAATTTGAAAATAGAAGTAGTATAC
>JAQYWO010000008.1 GCA_029379215.1 Rhizonema sp. PD37 | reverse complement strand
GATATAATTTAATTGTTTAATATAACTCAGTTTGTACCAAAGTCTTAAGTTAAGACTTCCACCGTATTATACAGACTTTATACTGTATTTTTTTTAGCATAGTCTATTCGTAGCTATTATCATCCACTTTCAACTTATTATATGCTTGTCAAGCGAGGAATGGGGTTTCTCATCCTAATTCTTTATAAAAAATTTAATTGCTTAAGAAATCGTGACGGCTTCATTACAAGTCGGTTTTAGCTAGTCTTTTTCTAAACTAACTATGACTTGACCGCAATATACTATTAATAATATTTGAGTTATTGCTCTCATAAGTAAAACGTATGGGTTGCTCGTATATGGTAAACATTCAACAAGAGAGCGCTCCTCTTTCAGCAATGAAAAGAATTTTGTAGATATAGGGACTAAAACTCTATCAATAGGTGATTTATCTAGGCTGATAGTGGGTTGAATATTGAATGAGTGTCTCCTAAGCCCTTCAAGCTGAGTATCGTCGAGCGCTCGAGTCTCCCGTCGGGCTTAGTCTTTACCATCAATGTATTTAAGCTACGTTTTTTATTCAATTGCTTAGACTCTACTCCACAAGTTTAAGTTCCAACGATATCTCTGGTCAATTACGCCAATCATACTTAAAGAATGATGATGAAAACATCCATAACTTATTACCAATTATTCATCTAAACTTATTCTTTTTTAAGGATATTTTAATTTGAGAATACCTTAGGTATAAATTTTGTTTATTAGTAACAAAAATTAGTTGATAACGAACATACAGTAATTTCTAACTAAATTTGACGATATTTATACATCTGTAGAGACATTTCCTCACAGATAAGCCAAGTTACTAAGCTCAGCATAGTTGGTAGTGGGGAAAACGGGAATTGGGAATCGCAAGTCATTTGCTGCCCATGACCTATCACCTCAACCGATTCTGTCACTTGCACTTAAATAATAATCTTCAACTACTTTTTTCCTGTTTTTTTGCAAAAATCAGAGTTAAATGACAATAGAGAATGGGAAAAGGGGAAGAAAACATAGTTTGCTCATGATTAATCACTTATCTGTTTACATCCACTTAAAGTTCAACTAATACAAATTTACAAATATCAGAATTGTCGTGATAATTTTGGCGGAATAAGACAGCAGCGAACAAAAGCTGCCAAGCATTGAAGGAAAAGATAGTTGGATATAGCATGTATAAAAAATACTGGATTTTTCTTTGCTTAAATGCTACTAAAGTCCAATGGAGTTTTAAGTAACTTTCAATATCTTTAAAGGCAGGTAATTTAGAGCGGTGCTTTTCAGTTACTAAATTGTAAATCTTCTTCTTCATTGAGATATTTGTATCTAAACGCTTTTGTAAAGAAAACTTCTGATTGTATGCACCAGACCAGATCGTGCGGTAAGCAAGACACTGGTTGAGGAAAATGGCATCACCAAACTGGGCAATGCGAATCCAGGAATCAATATCATCACAGTTAGCATCGAATTCAGAGTTCCAACCACCACTTTGTAAAAAAACATCGCGGCGCGTAGAGACTTGAACGGGGGTACCTAAGGGGAGAAGTTCTAGCAGCATACCGTAGTGAAGGTCTGCCTGCGGAGTGTAAAAAGCTAAGCCAGGACCAAGTTGAGGAGTGCGGTTAAGTTCGACTTCCATCTCGTTTACCTGAGCTGCAATGCTTGAACAGATTACAGCGCTGGGACACAATGCGATCGCTTTTGCCATTTCTTCCAAACAATGAGGATTTAGGTAATCGTCATCATCCAAAAACTTAATCCAATCTCCGCTTGCTTTGAGAACTCCCGCATTTACGGTTGCGGCATGACCTTTATTCACCTCATTGCGGTGGTACACAAGGCGCGAAGCTTTAGGGGCAGAATACTCTCTTCCTAAGACTTCGCGCGAGTTGGAGGCAGACTGAAACGCAGTGCATAAATTTGTCACGTAGTCTTGGGTGTCGTCAGATGAACAGTCATCTGCAACAATGATTTCGCACTGAATTGTCTGGTTGAGCGCGGAGTGAATTGCCCGTTGCAGTAAATTTCTCCGATTGTATGTTGTGATGACAACACTAAATTCCATAAGCTAAACATCCGTATAACATTTGCCTGTGATACATTTTCTCGAATCAAGAAATTCGTACCGAAAAACTGTTGTTCTTCAAAATAACTAGACCAAAAGGCAATTGTCGATTTAATATGGATGATCGTGAGTTTTTTTTACAGACTATGAACGCTCAAGAAATTATCCGCTCTATTGAAGCGGAACAACTCAAATCAAATTTGCCTCAGATCTTCGTTGGCGACACGGTTAAAGTCGGAGTCAGAATTAAGGAAGGAGAAAAATACCGCGTACAACCCTATGAAGGAGTTGTGATTGCTATGCGTAATGGCGGTATCAATGAAACTATTACAGTACGACGTGTATTTCAGGGTGTTGGTGTAGAGCGAGTTTTTCTATTGCATTCTCCGAGAATCGATAATATAAAAGTGTTACGCCGTGGTAAAGTAAGGCGTGCTAAACTTTACTACCTACGCGATCGCGTCGGGAAGGCAACTCGGATCAAGCAACGCTTTGACCGCAGCCTTTGATCGCAAAGCAGGCGGATGGGAAAAATATCACTCAAAAAGCGAATCCACCCATTGATTTGTTCCTCCGACAAAAATTTAGTACAATAAATGCCAAATTGCGTTAAACTAAAAAAAGTTAAATGCGATCGCTGAATCAGAGAAAGCATGTGCGCTCTTAGTTCAGTTGGTAGAACGCAGGTCTCCAAAACCTGATGTCGGGGGTTCAAGTCCTCCAGGGCGCGCTATCAGTAAAAAATATCGCCTGGAAAGAGTTGTAAATCTGCTAACATAGCAGTAAGCACTTAATTCAGGTGTATTTTTTCTGTTTACAGCTTTTTGCTTCAAGCAAGTTAGTTTGATCTGAAGCTGTCACCTTAGATTACAACTAGTAGGCAAGAGCTGTATAAGACACTGAGGGAGATAAACGACTGTGGCAAAAAAGAATGAAGCCGAAATGCCAGAAACCGGTGGGTCGAACATTACGAACTTCGTTGATGGGATTAAAGAAGAGTTCGAGAAAGTGGTTTGGCCTAGTCGCCAGCAGTTGGTAAGCGAATCAGCTGCTGTATTATTGATGGTGACAGTCTCGGCAGCGTTGATATTTCTAGTTGATAAATTATTTAGTTGGGCAGCACAACAGGTGTTCTGATGACTTCTGCAACAGATGAAGAGAGAAATTCAATGTTACAGTCAGAAGAAACCGCAGACTCAGCGGGAGATCTTTCTACAGAAGCCCGTTGGTATGCAGTGCAAGTAGCTTCTGGCTGTGAGAAGCGTGTAAAGACAAATTTAGAACAGCGCATTCAAACATTTGATGTGGCTGATAGAATTGTCCAAGTGGAAATTCCACATACGCCAGCTGTAAAAATTCGTAAAGATGGCAGTCGCCAGCATACTGAGGAAAAGGTCTTTCCAGGCTACGTACTCGTGCGCATGATGCTAGATGACGATACTTGGCAGGTCGTGCGAAACACCTCTCATGTCATTAATTTCGTGGGAGCTGAACAAAAGCGCGGGAGCGGTAGAGGTCGCGGACACGTAAAACCACTACCGTTGGGTCATGCAGAAGTAGAAAGAATCTTTAAGCAGACTAGCGAACAAGAGCCAGTTGTCAAAATTGATATGGCTACTGGTGATAAGATAATCGTGCTTTCAGGTCCGTTTAAGGATTTTGAAGGTGAGGTGATTGAAGTCAGTCCAGAACGCAGCAAGCTGAAAGCCCTGCTGTCTATTTTTGGAAGGGATACACCAGTAGAGTTGGAATTTAATCAGGTTGAAAAACAAAGCTAAATACAAATGGCGAAGAAAATTGTAGCGGTCATTAAATTGGCCCTGAATGCTGGGAAAGCTAACCCAGCACCGCCAGTGGGACCAGCCTTGGGTCAGCACGGCGTTAACATTATGATGTTCTGCAAGGAATATAATGCTAAAACAGCAGATCAAGTAGGAACAGTTATCCCTGTAGAAATTTCGGTATATGAAGACCGCAGTTTTACATTTGTTCTCAAAACTCCACCAGCATCAATACTGATTACCAAGGCAGCGAAAATTGACAAAGGCTCGAATGAACCCAATAAAAACAAAGTTGGGAAAATCACACGAGCACAATTGCGGGAAATTGCTCAAACTAAACTGCCAGATCTCAATGCTAATGATGTTGATGCAGCAATGAAAATCATCGAAGGCACCGCTAAAAACATGGGTGTCACGGTTGTAGAATAGTTGGGAAGCAATCTTGGAAGGTGGATAGTCGTTAGTAGTTAGTAGTCATCAAGAAAAGAACTAACAATTAACAACTAACAATCAACAATTAACAATATCGGGGGAGAAGCAACGCTTCGTTATTGACCCCAGGAGGAAAAAATGGCAAAGAAATTATCGCGCCGGATGCAGACGCTACAGGCGAAAGTTGAAGACAAAGATTATAACCCAATAGAAGCATTAACGCTTTTAAAAGAGACAGCAACAGCAAAGTTTACTGAAGCCGCAGAAGCACACATTCGGTTGGGAATAGATCCAAAATATACCGATCAACAGTTACGTACAACAGTAGCACTGCCCAAAGGTACAGGACAAATAGTCAGAGTGGCAGTCATTGCTCGGGGAGAAAAGGTAACTGAAGCAACTAATGCAGGTGCTGATATCGTTGGTTCAGAAGAACTGATTGAAGAAATTCAAAAAGGCAGAATGGACTTTGATAAACTGATTGCTACGCCAGATGTGATGCCACAAGTGGCGAAGCTTGGTAAGTTGCTCGGTCCGCGAGGTTTAATGCCATCACCTAAGGGTGGAACTGTAACACCTGACTTAGCAGGTGCGATCGCAGAATTCAAAGCAGGTAAATTAGAGTTCCGTGCAGATCGTACTGGCATTGTTCATGTTATGTTTGGTAAAGTCTTATTCTCGCCGGAAGATTTGCTGGTGAACTTGAAGGCTTTGCAAGAAACTATTGATCGTAACCGTCCTTCAGGAGCTAAAGGTCGTTATTGGCGCACAATGTATGTGTCTGCTACTATGGGACCATCAATTAGAGTCGATGTTAGCTCCCTACGCGATTTGAAAATGAATGAAGTAGCATAAAAGCAGTTAGCGCGAGGGCGCTTAGCAATTAGCTTTTACAAATTAGCAGACAGATTAATTTATCACGAAACGAAGACAAAAAGCTGACAGTTAATAGCTGACAGCTAATAGGTAAAAGCCGGAGACAGCAGGAGCCATTGGCTTAATATCCTGCCGAGGTTTATACCCCAATTGCCTGTAATTCACTCCTATAGAGCGTGGAAGTTACATGGCATGAGGAGTATGACTCGAAAACCCTGGCTATCTTAGCTAGGGTTTATTGTTTTGGTAGTTCGTAGTGAGTGATTAGCAGTTGGTGGTTAGTGATTAAACAGCAATAACTACCAACTAACAAAAAAGGAGGTGAGACAAAATGAGTAGAACGATAGAAGAAAAAAGAGAAATTGTGACTGAACTCAAAGAAATTTTGAGTCAGTCTCAGCTGGCTATCGTCATTGATTACCAAGGTTTATCTGTTGGTGAGATTACCGAATTGCGGCGGAAGATGCGTCCGACTGGCACTGTTTGCAAAAGAACTAAGAACACGCTGATGCAAATTGCCATTGAAGGTAACGCAAAGTGGCAGCCAATGACGGAGTTTCTCACTGGTTCTTCCGTCTTCCTGCTTGTTCAGGAAGATATGAAGGCCGCAATTAAGGCTTATCAAGATTTTCAGAAAGTCACCAAGAAAACGGAACTTCGTGGCGGCGTGTTCGACGGACAAGCTTTGACTGAAGAAGATGTTAAAGCTTTAACCGAGCTGCCGTCGAAAGAAGAACTCATGGCTCGCTTAGCTGGTGGTTTGAAAGCCATTCCTACCAAGCTGGCAGTGGGACTCAATGCCGTGCCAACGCAGCTTGCTGTGGGCATCAAAGAAGTGCCTGGTTCTCTGGTACGTGCTATCAAAGCTGTCTCCGAGAAGGAAGACTCTCAAGATCAAGCGGCGTAGTAAGCAATTAGCTATTAGCTAATAACCAAGTTGTTGATTTATCAAGATTCATAGGAGTATACCCATGTCTGCAAAAACTGAAGAAATTTTAGAACAGTTGAAATCTCTGACTCTGCTAGAAGCTTCTGAATTAGTCAAGCAAATAGAAGAGGCATTTGGAGTTGATGCTTCCGCACCTGTAGGTGGTGGCATGATGATGATGCCTGGTATGGGAGGTGGTGGCGGCGCACCAGTCGCAGCTGAACCAGTAGAAGAGCAAACCGAGTTTAGCGTGATTCTAGATTCGCTCGCAGCCGATAAGAAGATTGCCGTGCTAAAGGTAGTACGCGAATTAACTGGTTTGGGTTTAAAGGAAGCGAAAGATTTGGTGGAATCTGCGCCAAAGCCAGTTAAAGAAGGCATTCCTAAAGAAGCTGCTGAAGATATCAAGAAGCAGATTGAAGAAGCTGGCGGTAAGGCAACAGTTAAGTAATCACATAAGTTGCTATAGCGTCAAAAATGAGATCCCCGACTTCTTAAAGAAGTCGGGGATCTAAGACTTTGCAGTGTTAGGAAGAAAGAATAATTACCGATTCCCTTTTTTCTGATTACCAAAACTATATAAATTTCCCCCGTGAATTTTTATTGTTGAAGCGGGGATTTTTCATTTGCTGTTTTTATCTGTTGTGCAACCTCGAGTAGTGACTGAATATCTGAAAGTATAGCAGGGAGCATTCTAGCAGGGGGCATTCTAGCAGGCTTGAAAATCCCGTTGTTTCCGTGTTTTATCATTAGTTGATGTCCTAAGAAACCTGGCAACTGCTATAGTAAGTTAACACGAGCAAGGTTAAGTTTACCTTCAACAAGATCTGCGAATGCATTTTTTAACTCACCAGAGACAGTGGTAGCTTGATTTAACTCTGGAATAGTATTGGTAAGAGTTAAAATACGACTGCGATCGCTCACAAAGCGATCCGCCTGCGGCACCCCTCGATTGCTCACATAAGGCTTATACGCAAATAATTAGGTGCAATTGAAATCAACTCATGCACTTCTAAAATCGAATTCTTTTGTGATCAGACTCACCAGAATAGTCTTAATTCTGTGACTTTTTATTTAATAAGATTCTCAGTATTTAAGTATGCGGATACAATGAAATCTCAGAAAAGCTGCAAGTAAAACCTAGTATCGGCATGGGTTTGAGCAAATCATTCAGAAACGTAAACAGCGAACGATTTGCTTGTAATCATAGTAACACGAATATCTTTATGTAAAACAGATTACTAAAATTTTTATGCTATACTTAATTCTTGCTGCTCATCTTGAAATCACCCCTCAAACTCTGTCTAATCCACCTCTGGTTTCCCCAGATACTCATCCACAATTAGGCAGGTTCTTGCAAAAGCGACAGATACAGCAATTAGAAGAAAAACTGAATGGTACTCAAAAGCACTATGAGCAAGAGCAACAAGAGTTGCAAACTCTTCCTAGCTCACGCTTAGAATGCTTTCATCGATTTCCGCCCGTAGCAGGTAGCGATCCTATTTCATGCTCTCGCCCTTAGCTAATAGCCAGTCTTCTATTAGCTATTGGGAGTTTTGATTTGATCAAGTTCAACACTTTCTGTCTTGAGACGGACTGACAAAATCATGCAAGTCAGAATCCCAAATACTAATGTAAATTAAGTCACACTCTTGACGGACAATCTGACCTTTTAGTGAACCTTTGGTAAAGCTGAAATTATCTGAATGACGCTGTTGCACCTGTTGTAAACCTTCCTGAATTTCTTCAGTAGTTTCACCGCCTAACATTTCTTGTACTGTTGTCTGCATCACTTGCGGGTTCACTGATTGGGCAAAAGCAACTTCAGTTTGGCGAAGGGTTCCAGAATTACGGTCAAATAAATATCCCAAGTCGATTTGATTTGGTACTAATTGATAAGTGACAGCACGCGTATTACGCCAAGCTCCTCTTAAATCTCTGGCTGGCTTGCCAAGAGCAGCTTCTACGGTGTTTCTTGATGTGCCTGTAGGAAATGCGGGAACGTTTTGTCTGCTGGTGTCTTTGCGAGGCTTTTCGATGTTGTGCGGTGTGGGAGAAGTGAATGGTGTGGGAGCAATAGACGGTGTAAACGGTGTGGACAGTGTGGACGGTGTGGGAGACGCAGGCTTCTGATTCTTTTGTTCTAATGCTGGAACAGACGGTTCTATAACTCGAGGAGTATTTAATATTACAGGTTCTTGTTGTGATTCTGGCTCTTGTATTTCTGGCTCTTGTGGTTCTGATTCTTGTGGTTCTGGCTCTTGTGAAGTACTTGCTATCGGAAATGGAGAAGATACGGGAGTGGCTCTTCGGCGATGTTTTAATCTTGAAACTGTAGGTAAAGTGGCTGGTTTAATCGGAGTCTGTGTTTGTGTTGATGGTACTGAATTTGTGGTATCATATTTAGAGGAAGGTGTGGGTGTAGGCAATGTCGCAATAGGTTCTTCAGGCACTGGCTGACGGCTGATTCTGGCGATCGCAGTCGCACCAATCAAGCTACCAACAACCAAACTACCAACGATCCAAGCAGGTTTTCGCCAGTTTACTGGAGTAGAAGCAGAGATAATCGGAGTTTTCTGCGGGGAAGACAGTGGTTGAGTATACTGAGAAGATTTAGCAGGAGATAAGGCTACTGTAGCTTTTGTAGAGCTTGGCGTAGAGACTGACTGTAAGTCATAAAGCATTTTACTGGCTGTAGAGTAGCGATCGCCAGCATTAGGCTTGATTGCTTGATTAAGCACCATTGCCAAATTGGGAGATATATTTGGAACGTCATCCTGCCAAAGTATTTCTCCAGTTTGAAGATTGGTTCGTAACTCTTGTGGGTGTTTGCCAGTCAGCAGACAAATTGCTGTCAACGCCAAGCTATATAAATCAGTAGCGTAAACTGGGCGTCCAAGAGCTTGTTCGGTAGGCATAAATCCAGGTGTACCAATCACAAGCGATTGAGTACGGTGCCCTGGCAAATTCACTACAGAACGCATCGTTTCTTTGATGGCACCAAAATCAATCAAAATTGGCTTGCTATCGTGTGAGCGAAGAATAATGTTGTCAGGTTTAATATCCCGATGAATGATGCCTTTGCTGTGGATATAATCTAAGACTGACAGCAGACTGATTAAAATTTCCCTAACAGTCGTTTCGCGCTGCATCCCTTTGGCTGCCACAATCTCTCCTAGTGTCGAGCCTTGAATCCATTCCTGAACAAGGTAAAATTGTCCGTTTTCCGAAAAGTAGGCATAGAGTTTGGGAATTTGATCACTAGCTTCACCGAGATACTCCAAAGTGGCAGCTTCCCGTTCAAACCGCTGTTGAACGATTTGGTAGGTTTGTGGATCGTTGGCGATCGGTTTGAGTTGTTTAATCACACAGCGACGCCGAGAAGGCATATAGGTATCTTCTGCCAAAAAGGTTTCGCCAAACCCTCCGACACCTAATACTTGTATAACTTGATAGCGATTGTTCAGTAACTTGTTTGTCATGCTCCGTTATCAAAGTAGGCGCATAGCCGTGAGGCAGCGCTCTTGCTAGGGTTTTCTAACACCAGATACCTGTAGTGCAGGCTCCTCCTTTGAGAACTACGGAACGCGAAGCGATATGAGCTTTTCAATGCGTTAGCGATCTCCGAAGAACGAGCTTCACAAAGTAAGGCGTTTGTCATTGACACCGCCCTTTTAATGTATCTTAGATGTTGAGACTCCCCATACCGCTCATGCAAGGGGATTATTTAAGAAATACTGCCATATTTCTTAAATATCCAGTTGTTGTCCGGCTGGGATAAAACAGACTTGACTGAGCGACGGAGAATCGGTAAGCATGGTTCCTAAACTCAATCTACTAAGGTATTAAGGTGTAAATATCAAAACAAATACACGTATAAATTTTGGCGTTGCAGAATAGAAATATGAATTAGGGCGAGCCCGAAGGGGCAAGCCGCCCTTGGCGGCATCGCTATGAAATGTCCAAGGTGTGAATCAACCCATATTCGCTTATATTGGGCGGCAACGTGGTAAACAAAACTACTAGAACAAATGCAGGGAGGCGAAGCGTATCCTGCGAGTGATTTATATAGTTTGGGTGCAACTTGCTTTCATCTGCTGAGTGGGGTTCACCCTTGGGAACTTTGGAAGAAACAAGGCTATGGCTGGGTTGCTGATTGGCGACAGCATTTGCCGCAACCATTGAGTCAAGAATTGGGGCAAATTTTAGATAAATTGTTGCTTGAAGATCATCTACAGCGTTATCAGTCAGCAGCAGAAGTTTTACAAGAGTTGAATCAACCGCCACCATCGCCAGTACCCCCGACGACTCAACCCACTCCACCACCTGCTGTGCCTCCGACAGTAACACAAGCCAAGCCATCATCACAACCAGTCGTTTTAAAACACAATGCTAAGCTCAGAGAAAGATTGTTGCTAAGTGGTGCGATCGCCCTGTTAGCGTTAGTTGGAACTCAAATCTATAGTTACATTCGATATGGCTTGTTTCCAACTAATCCAATATTTACGATTACTGGCTTACCTAACAGCCTTTTGCTAGAAAGAACTCTCACAGGGCATTCTGACTCGGTTATTTCCGTCGCCATCAGCTCAGATGGCAAGACTCTTGCCAGTGGTAGTGGCGACAAGACTATCAAGATTTGGCGAATACCTTAAAAAGTAAAAAGAGAATCCCCATACAATTAATGCGCGGGGATTTTAATCATGACGTGAAGCTCACAGGATAGAATCTTTTGTCCGGCAGACTTCGCGCCTTGAAACTTACTGTCTTCTTAATCTTCAAACTTGGCGCTCTTGGCGTCTAAAGCCCTACCCTTGTCCTGACAGACACGCTACGCGAACGGGTTCTGCTTTGCAGTATAGGCATGGCTACGCTAAGGCTGTTTTTTACACTAGTATTGTTCTGGCGGGAAGTGCCTAACGTGTAACAATATAATCCAATACAGTTGCTGTTAGCGCGTAAATTGCCCCCAAGAGCCACACTCCAATCCCTAAAACTCAGCAATAGCAAAA
This sequence comes from Rhizonema sp. PD37, assembly GCA_029379215.1. GTDB lineage: Bacteria > Cyanobacteriota > Cyanobacteriia > Cyanobacteriales > Nostocaceae > Rhizonema. The sequence goes on along the minus strand of JAQYWO010000008.1, from coordinate 64,476 downwards.
CTTGTTCAACAGTTTTAGCGAGATCGATAGTAAGAGTTCAGTCTTTCACCTCTTACATTAAAAGTCGTACCGGGATCGGTTTGAGTTTGAGTGAACTTGTTACCATTATCGTAGACCACACCGTTATAATTAGCAGTTGTGCCATCGGTTCTAGTCACGCTGAGAGTAAAGCTACAATCACTACTCACTTGGTATGTAGCTTGAATACTTACATTAGTGCGCACATTTCCGGCAACACTTCTAGCTAGAATAGTGCCCGTCATTTTTCCATTGCCATCGAAGGTGTTTAAAACCGTCTGAACAGCAGGATCGGTATTATTCACAAACCCATTACCTTCGGCTTCATAGACTCCAGATAGACTGCTATTTGAACATACTTTTTGTGCTTTTGCCTGTTGAGTATTCAGAACAACTGAAGTACCAAATACTGAAATCATGCAAAGCGTTAACGTTGCTAAAGGTTTGATTGAAATCATTTGTAGTCTCCTTCCTTAATTGAAGAATTGGGTTCCAATTGAACAGCTTCTCGGATGTGCATCTACATTGAACACAATCGCTATATAGGTTGTAGCGCCCATATATAAGCAGGCGAAAACAACATCGGCGATCGCTGCTACTGGATTTTATCCCGTCTGAGGTGTAATTGCGGACAATTTTCGAAAAGGGAGATACTCAAGCTATCTCAAAACCCAGTCAGTAGCATGTACACCACCGAAAATTTGTGGCAAGCGATCGCCTTACACCATTTCACTTTAAGGTTGATACAAATAAGTAAGCAGTCTTAGCAGGGGGAAAGAATTAGAAACCCGTTATTTGTATCAGAAATGAGCGTGAAATGGTATTACACATGTTGTCTGGAGGAATGAGCGCTAATTCTTTGCAAGTGGTATAGTACGTCTTTAATAATTTTGCTAGAATTTTAGCAAGAGCTTTCCTGAAATAATCTTTTTCTCAGTTGAGTAGATATTATTTATCTCCTCTGCTACAAAAAACATTTTATTAAATTACAAAATCAATAGAGGTAAGTAAATATGAAATTAACAGCAACAGAAAAAGGTTTATTAATCCCTAAAAAATTATTAAGAGAAAACCAAGAATTTGAGATTGTTCAAGAATATGGAAAAATCGTTATTACTAGTATCAAACAGACATCTTCTATTTGGGATTTAGGTTCAACTCCTGTGGAATGTGATGTAAAAGATGGTGCAATAAGCACGATCATTACCTCTATAACTCATGAAAGATATCTACTTTTTAGATAGTAGCTATATTTTAGCCTTGGAAATCAAAAATGAAGATGCTCATCAAAAAGTATTACAAAAGTGGGCTACTTTAGGAAAATCTAAACCCTTTTTAATAACAGCAACATACATTTTTAATGAAGTTGTTACTTTTTTTAATAGTCGAAACCTCCATTATAAAGCAGTTGAGGTCGGTAATCGCTTATTAGAAAGTCCTGATATAAAATTAATCGAAGTTGAGCAAACTCTATTTAATCAGGGATGGGAATATTTTCAGAAGCATAAAGACAAATCGTATTCTCTCACCGATTGTTTATCATTTATTATTATGCAACAACGAGAGATTGTTACAGCTTTAACTTTAGATAATCATTTTTATCAAGCTGGATTTAAAATAATCCCATCAGAAATAAAGTACAAATAACATTGTGTTCGATGACTTTCGGTCAAAAGCTATTGTGCATCAGCCAAAACCCATCTGTTATTTTCCGCATCCCATAATAGAGAAAACAGCACATTATTAGGGACGACTTTTCCATTATTCAGTATATATTGTAACTTAGCCTTTACAGTCGCTGTTTCTGTGCCTGCCTCGACTAAAGTCACTTGATCAATTTCTATCTGTCGAACTTGCCTACCCCACCAATCAATGTAAGAAAGATAACCATCGGGATGAAGAGTTTTGTTTTTTTGAAAGCTTGGAGAGAGTTGATTCCATGCATCTCGATACTTACCTTGATTGAGCGTTGCAAAATAATCCCGCACCGCTTGCTCTGGTAATGGTTTATCAACTGGTGGCTGTGTTGGGAGTGATGGAGAGATTGAAGTTGGGTTCGGAATTTGCTTTGACACAGGTGACTCTGTGACTTGAGGTTCAACAGGTGCTTCTGTTGAAGAATCTAAAGTCGGAACTGTTTTGGAACTTGGTGTCGTCGGTTCGCTTGATGCGGTTGTTTGCTGCGCCAGTTGTCCAACTGGTTGCGATGATTTGCTGAGAGTCAAACCAATAATTATCGAAGCACCAATCAAACCACCTGCAATTAAACTACCCATCAAGATTCCTGAATGCCCACTACCTTGATTGCGTTGATGGGAAGGTTGAGAGGATCTAGGGCTGACGGGAATTGTCTGTTGTGGTGTTGGTGGTTGGGTATCGGGGATAGTGGGAGAAGCAGATGGAACTGGAGATTGTAATGCCTGTAGCATTTCTCTAACCCTGGGAAAGCGATCGCCTGCATTGAACTGAATCGCTTTATCTAACAAGGCGGCAAAACTGGGAGAGACATTCGTAGCAAATTGTCGCCATAAAATATTACCCGTAGCAGGATCGCTTCCTAATTCCTGTGGCAACTTACCAGTCAGTAAATAAATAGCGGTTAACCCTAAACTATATATATCACTGGCAAACATCGGGCGTCCGACAGATTGTTCGCTTGACATAAACCCTGGTGTGCCAATGACAATTGAGTTAGCAGAGTTTCCTGAAGGAGTCAACATTGTTCCTAATGTTTCCTTCACTGCACCAAAGTCAATTAGAATCGGCTTGCCATCAACATTGCGAATGAGAATGTTATCTGGCTTAATATCTCGATGGACAATGCCTTTACTATGAACATAATCGAGAACTGGCAAAATATTATTCAAGAGTTCTTTAACCGAATGCTCACTCATCAACCCTTGCTGTTGTATCTTTGCTGTGAGAGTTTGTCCTTCAATATATTCTTGCACCAAGTAGAATAGACTATTTTCCGAAAAATAAGCATATAATCGGGGAATCTGACTGCTGCCATCACCTAGTTCTTCTAAAATCGCTGCTTCCCGCCTGAATCGCTGCTGTACCAACTCATAAATCTGAGGATTGTTTTGGATTGGCTTGAGTTGTTTAATAACACAGCGACGAAGAGAGGGGATTTGGCTATCTTCAGCAAGAAATGTTTCACCAAATCCACCGCTTCCTAAAGTCCGAATAATTCGATAGCGGTTGTTTTGCAGCATTTAGATTAGTTAAGGGCAGTAGAAACAAGGGTATTTGTTAGATAGTTTACTCATCGTCGCCCTCTCTATTATGACGCGACTTAAGGTTGATAGTACTTCTTGACAGGTTCTATTTAACACATACCTAATTTTCCGGCGTTGCATTATTGAAGTATGAATTAGTCCACTCGTAGAGTCACTAGCGTATCCGTTCAGGTAGGTGCAGCGAAAAGAATCGTTTCTTAATCAACAGAGAAAATATAAATTCAAACCGCTATTCAGCAATGCCAAATTTCTTCTTGTAAACTACTTTGACAAAGCTAGGTAAGTCAGTGATAAAAAACTTAATTATGTAAAGAAAAGTTCATAAATTTTGCTCGTAGTCAGCGCTTACTACAAACTTTCATTTATTGACGCCGACTTCTAAATCTTGAATACCGATGAGTGAAAGTTACGTTTCGGAACGCGGATTAGTATCAGCCTGCTTTTATGACGTTGATTGATCATCTATGCAATAGCCAACCACACCCCATTGCTGATACTATAGCGTTTCTCAGTTGTATCTTATACACTACTGCCCTCACCCCGCTTCAATCAGGTTCGGAGAAGCAGGGGCGGAAAGATTTATTAGATAATTAGTTCAAATCCATGAACTAGCTGTATTACATTCCTCTCCTAAACTTGGGAGAGGGACACCTGATGAGGGCATGATGTATGAATTTTTTCCTCAAGAGTTCCTCTAATACCTGTTTGTATCAACTTGAACGTGAAACGGTATGAGAAGTTAGTTTGTATGAATACGGGAAAAAGCTGTAGAGACGCTTGGGTATCGTGTTCCTACAGCTATTGCAGAGCAAGAAGTCAAGAGTTAGGAGACACAGAGTGAAGAGTTATTATTCTTCCTCTGTCCCTTTTTACCTACTCCTTTATGCTTCTGATACTCTTCGGATAATAGTCAAGCCGTCTCGTAGAGGTAGTAAGACTTGCTCAACTCTGGGATCATTTTTCACGTATTGGTTGAAAGCGGCGATCGCTTCTCCGTTGTGAGTTCGTTCCTCTTGAGGAAGGTAAGGCTGTCCTTGTAGTAAGGTGTTATCAACACAGATAAATCCGTGAGGTGCCAGTAAGTTGGAGTCTAGCAGTGTTTGAAAATACTGCACGTACTCTGTTTTATCAGCATCAATGAAGACTAAGTCAAATGTTTCTTGGGAAGCTGCCAACTTGTGCAACGTCTCTAAAGCCGAACCTAATTCTATCTGAATTTTACGTCCGTAGGAGGATGCCTGAAACGCAGATTTAGCAAATTTAGCGGCATATTCATCGACTTCACAGGCAACTAAACGCCCGTCCTCTGGTAAAGCCTCTGCCATCGCCAGTGCGGAGTAACCAGTGAACATACCGATTTCCAACACGTTTTTGGCACGAGTCATATGGACGAACATTTTCAGCACCTGCCCTTCCAAGTGCCCTGACAACATCTCTTGCTCAAGATGCCGCACTGTCATACCTTCACCGAAATGCTGATTCCATGCCTCCTCACTTGTCTTTTTAGCCAAGTTGGCAAGTGCCTCAGATTCAGAGGTGGTACACTCACTGACGTAAGGATCTAAACCAGCAGCCAGTTGCAACGCTTTCTGTAGGTGATCCACGATCTGAGGAGGAAAACTGGAGTTATTCTCCAGTATTTGGGAAATCGCCTTAAGTTCGTCAACCAAGATACCCAAAGGTGTAACGGGACGAGGGATCTGGGGAAGCTTGACAACACTAGACATTGGCACTACCAACCAAGGCTTGCTCATCGCTTCCTACATAGGCATCAGTTCCCGCACCAGCCTGCGGGTATGCAGAGCAAAGCTGCTTGTGTTCTTCAATTACCGTCTCTAGTTCTTCACGAGTCATGTCATTGACGAAGAAGCATGTCCCAATCGGTTTCGGCATAGCCGCCCGTTGCATACCATCTCTTGTCGATGTGATAGACTGGGTAGCATACCAGATGAGATCTCCGTCGAGGAGGGGATGATCCAAGGCAAGGCCGACGCGGCTCATCAACCCTAAGATACGATCGCGATCGTGTTCGCTGATATAGCCTCGTTTTGCCGCGATTGTGGCTGATAATGCCATATCAATATTGACGGCATGACCGTGGTAAAGTGGTACGGTTGGAGCTAACTCTAAGGTAGGACTCCATGTATGACCGTAAGCAATCACGCGATCTAAATTCAACTCGTGAAGGTTAGGGGTTTCCAACTCCAACATTGTTTTGATCGACTCATACGTAACTCGATGAGCCGCTTCTTCAATTTCTGGTGTAGCGTCAATATAACCAAAGTGCGTGCGGAGTAAATCCTCACCATACTTCTCTAATAGTTCAAAGACTTCCAGATTGGAAACAACGGCAATCTTCACAAGTTCTGCCATGCCATTACGAACTTGAGCAGTCGGAAGGGTGCTCAAGAAAGAAAAGTCAAGAATCACCTTTTTAGGAGGATGATAAGCACCGAGACGGTTTTTCAATTTCTCGTGGTTGACTCCTACTTTAATCGCTACACCCGCATCGATCAGTGAAATTAGAGTTGTGGGAACGCGAATATAGTTAGTGCTGCGACGGTAAGCAGCACACGCAAAGCCTGCGACATCGGAAACTAATCCTCCACCAACGACTAAGACTGGTTCTTTTCGTACTAAATCGAAGTCGGAGAACGCATCAACAATTGACAAAAACGTTGTGATTGTTTTTGTAGGTTCGCTAATATTGACCACAAAAATGCTTAAGTCAATGTTGTAATGCTTGAAGTATTCCTTAATTTGTCCCCCGTAAAGCCGATTGACATTTGCGTCTACAACTGCAAGGCAGCGTCCAAAACTTCTATAACTGTCAGCCAGTTCTGTGTTTTTAACATCAAAGGCTCCACTGACATATACGAGACTGAATTCAATTTTCTCGTAACCCTCTACATGAAATGCGGTTTCAGTTGCTTCAAATTTCGCTTGGACGTTACTCATTTGTTTCTACGTTTATTAATGATTTGGCAGCATCCCACTCTACTTATTTTTCACCACTTGTCAGCGACAAGCAACCAACACGGACTTCTCACATGTATTAAAGAACTATTTGCAAAAATTGCTCTTTTCTTTTGAGCAGCTGTTGTTAGTAAGAATGAACTGAAATTAGTATAGTTGAACTACTCCACTCACTAGAAGATACCAAAAGAGGTAAAAATGTATGAGTTTAAAAGATTTAATAACTTTTTAATTTTTCATAACTAAAAAATATTTTATTTTCTGAATATTCAGCAATATTGGATATTGACAAAAGTAGCATTTAAGTATATACATTTAAGTTTGAGCGCAAATAAAATTAGTTAGGTCAACCAGTCAATACCAAACTGGAAGCAGTTTAAGAATTCAGCATTAAATAGTCTTGACGGTGAAGTTTCTGGAGTCGGACTGAGAATATGCCAGCCATAAATAAAACGTACACTAACAGGACTTACCAGACTTATATAAGAAGTCTGGACGTAAAGCCTTGCAATTCTCCAAGAGCTTAGATAGGATGGCGATAAAAAACGGATGTTTAATTCCAAGGGAGCGGTACTAGTCACAAATAATCGAACATCTATGTCCGTACCCTTAATAGACTATATCGCCTAAGTTCGTCATCTACTCTACTAGGTATTTTGATTCTGAATAATCAACTCACCATTAGTTAGACTATGGATGAATTGACTTTCATTGCCGAAATATGTTTAGACCTGTAAAAGCAGAACGAAGAGTGTTTTACGAATGATTTCGGATTGCCATAGTGTCAAGGCGAGTGGCGGCGCTTGATAAAATTTGATCTCATTCCTTATTCTCTATCTCTGTACGGGTAGGGTTGACATATTCGCATGTACCCATTGTCTGTAACTAAGCCCAAGGGCATACTAACTTCACCCGCTATTGTCACTTTCGTCTTTGTAGATATAGCAACTTCTGTTTAAGCAATCTGCCAACAATATACTTAGCAGTACAGTGACTTAACACAATTCAAGAGTCAAAATAGTATACGTGGGCTTTTTAAGAAAGCCTTGCTTAAATAAGGAGTTCGTCATCAGTGGTATTACAAGTAAAAAAAAGTATATACGAAGATAAAACCCAAGAAATTGCCAGGGAACTTCTAGCGGCAACGCAGGAGAATCGTTCGTTCTTTGCGGCATTAAGAGATCAGATGCGCTGGGACGATAAATTACTGGCTTGGGCGATGAGTAATCCTGGGTTACGGGTGCAGCTATTTCGCTTTATTGATACTCTTCCGGCTTTAAATAGTAAATCAGAAATTGCTGCACATTTACAAGAATATCTAGGCTCGGAATCAGTAGAACTACCAGCAGCCCTGAAGGGAATGCTAAACTTTGCTAACCCCGATTCCATGCCAGGGCAAGTTGCGGCGACAACTGTTTCCACAGCCACAGAAACATTAGCTCACAAATACATATCCGGGGAGAATATTAAACAAGTCATTAAGACGATTGAGCGACTGCGTAAAGACAAAATGGCATTCACTGTAGACTTGTTGGGTGAGGCAGTGATTACCGAAGTAGAAGCTCAGTCTTACCTGGAACGCTACTTGGAATTGATGCAACAATTGGTAGAAGCCTCCAAGAGTTGGACGCCAGTACCCCTAATTGATGAAGCAGATGGCGTATTGCCGAAAGTTCAGGTGTCTGTGAAGCTGACGGCTTTTTACTCCCAGTTCGATCCCTTGGATGCCAAGGGGAGTGAAGAACGAGTCGGCGATCGCATTCGTATCCTTTTGCGTCGTGCTCAGGAATTGGGGGCTGCGGTTCATTTTGATATGGAACAGTATGCTTACAAAGACATAACTCTTAGCATTTTGAAAAAATTGTTGATGGAACAAGAGTTTAGACAGCGTACAGATATTGGCATTACAATACAGGCATATCTCCGCGATAGCGAAGAAGATGTACTTGACTGGATTGCCTGGGCGAAACAACGCGGTTATCCGATGACGATCCGCTTAGTGAAAGGCGCGTATTGGGATCAAGAAACCATTAAAGCAGCACAAAAACATTGGCTTCAACCAGTATATAACGATAAAGCAGCGACAGATGCTAATTTTGAGAAAATAACTGAGTTATTGCTGCAAAATCATGAATATGTCTATTCTGCAATCGGTAGCCACAACGTGCGATCGCAAGCTCGGGCGATTGCTCTAGCAGAAAGTTTAAATGTCCCCCGTCGTTGCTTTGAAATGCAAGTTCTCTATGGAATGGGAGACAAAATCGCCCAAGCCTTAGTTAACAAGGGTTATCGAGTCCGAGTATACTGTCCCTACGGTGAACTACTGCCGGGAATGGCTTATCTCATTCGTCGTTTGCTAGAAAATACGGCTAATAGTTCCTTTCTGCGGCAAAACATGGAAAATCGCCCTGTTGAGGAACTTATTGCACCACCAATCATCCGACAAGAAGATAGGTATCAAGATTCTTCCGCGTTCTTAGGTGCACCAGACACAGATTATGCTAAAGAGGAAGTCGTCAAGAAATCGGCTGAAGCTTTACAAACTGTTCGTCAACAACTGGGGAAAACATATCTCCCTCTAATTAATGGTGAGTACACCAGCACTCAGGAAATTGTTGATTCTGTGAACCCCTCAAATTACAGTGAAGTTGTTGGGAAAGTGGGATCGATTTCTGTTGAACAAGCTGAACAAGCGATGCGCTCAGCAAAAGCTGCGTTTCCCAACTGGCGCAAAACACCTGTGGCTAAACGTGCCTCTATCTTACGGAAGGCGGGTGATTTGATGGAGCAACGCCGTGCCGAACTTTCTGCTTGGATGGTTTTGGAAGTGGGAAAAGCAGTACGAGAGGCAGATGCTGAGGTTTCTGAGGCAATAGATTTCTGTCGCTATTACGCTTCAGAAATGGAACGGCTTGACTTGGGCTACAACTATGACGTTGCTGGTGAAACAAATCGTTACATTTACCAGCCACGGGGAATTGCAGTGGTGATTTCTCCTTGGAATTTCCCACTTGCTATTGCGACAGGGATGACTGTGGCAGCTTTGGTTGCGGGTAATTGTACTTTGTTGAAACCAGCCGAAACATCTTCTGTGATTGCGGCAAAACTCGCAGAAATTTTGGTGGAGGCGGGGATACCTAAAGGTGTCTTCCAATATGTACCAGGAAAAGGTTCCACAGTCGGTGCTACTTTTGTCAATCATCCAGATACTCATGTAATCGCTTTTACTGGCTCACAGGAAGTAGGTTGTAAAATATACGCAGAAGCAGCAATTCTCAAGCCTGGTCAAAAGCATATGAAACGGGTCATTGCTGAAATGGGAGGGAAGAATGCGATTATTGTGGATGAAAGTGCTGATTTAGACGCTGCTGTTATGGGTGTTGTGCAATCGGCGTTTGGTTATAGCGGACAAAAATGTTCTGCTTGTTCGCGGGTGATTGTACATCAAGCTGTATACGATACTTTTGTACAACGTTTTGTGGAAGCAACAAAATCACTGAATATTGGTGCAGCTGAGTTACCTAGCACGCAAGTTGGCCCTGTGATTGATGCTAAGGCACGCGATCGCATTTGCGAGTATATTGAGAAAGGTAAGGCAGAAGCAAAAGTTGCTTTAGAAATGTCCGCACCGGATAACGGGTATTTCATCGGTCCTGTGATCTTTACAGAAGTCTCGCCAAATGCAACAATTGCTCAGCAAGAAATTTTTGGTCCGGTTGTGGCAGTCACTAAAGTCAAAGATTTTCCAGAGGCGTTGGCAGTTGCTAACGGCACTAACTATGCCTTAACTGGCGGACTTTACTCTCGAACACCAACGCATATTCAAATAGCGCAGTCAGAGTTTGAAGTCGGGAATTTGTACATTAACCGCACTATTACGGGTGCGATTGTTGCACAGCAACCATTTGGTGGATTCAAGCTTTCTGGTGTTGGTTCTAAGGCAGGAGGACCGGATTACCTGCTACAATTTTTAGAACCGCGCACGGTGACAGAGAATATCCAGCGCCAAGGTTTTGCACCAATTGAAGGGGCTGATTAAATGAGTATTTGAATTGTACATTGACTCAATGTGGGTTGTTAACTGTTAACAACTCACTTGAGTATTTATTTGATGAAACCACGAAGACGTAATATCATGTTCGGTAAATGAGTTATAAATAAAAGATAGGTTCGTAGTAAAGCTACTATACGAGAAGCTCAACTACAATATTACAAGTGTTCGACCGAACATGATATAAAGAGTATTGAAGAGATTTAGATGAGTGATATTGTTGTTAAACTTGCTCAATTGCTAGAGGAGTTTGTCGCGATTGAAGCAATCAGAAAATCTGTGTTTCAGGAAGAACAAGGGGTAGATCCGGCTTTAGATTTTGACGAGTATGATCAAGTTTCTGAGCAATTGATTGCTTATTTAGATAATCAATGTGTGGGAACTGCCAGAATTAGGTATTTGGATGAGAAAATAGCCAAAATAGAAAGGTTAGCTGTTTTGCCGACAGCTAGAGGGTTAGGGATTGGGAAGAAAATTATGGAAAAGGCAATAGATGTGATCGCTTTTCAAAATATTTCCGAAGTTGTCATCCACGCCCAAGAATATGTGAAAGGCTTACATCAACAATTGGGTTTTCATGAGGTTGGAGAAGTCTTTGAAGAGGCAGGCATTCGCCATGTCAAAATGATTAAACATATTGAATGAGTGAACGCACCTAAACTTTTTCGGTCTACTGTAGAGCGATATGGTAACCTTACAGTAAACAAAAAACGCCCTGATACCAGGATCTGAGCTTCTATGTAAGGTTTTTGTCAGTCAAGCAGAGAATAGCAATTTTATGTTCGGTTGAACACTTATGATAATATTTTTATTTGCGCTTTATAGCCTGCGGTAAAGCAGCTACGAACTGCTCTTTTATTTATAACTCGTTGACAGAAGATAATCTGAGTGTATAAAGCGTTGCTAGATAAATTTAAGGCTACATTATATGGTGCAAAAACAATCTATACGAACACGTATTTACGCAGTGTTTCAAAATTTGGGGGCGCTGGCGTTACTCTTGATCGCATTTCCCTTTAATTGCACTGTCGTACTTGCAACGCTGCTATGGAATTTTTTTAGCCGAGGCTTCAACAAGCAAGTGGTTTTGAACGAGAATCCGAAAAATATCTTGATCGGTGGTGGTAGAATGACGAAAACCCTTCAGTTGGCTCGATCATTTCACGCCGCAGGGCATCGAGTTATTTTATTTGATCTCGAACAAAACTGGTTCAGTGGTTATCGATTTTCCAACTCTGTAGCACGCTTTTACACAGTTCCTGATTCGCACGAAGATATATCAGGCTATACTCAAGCCGTGCGTGCGATCGCCAAGAAAGAAAACATAGATTTTTTTGTCCCGGTAGGTATTTTTGCAGCCAGCTACTTTGACTCTGAGCGCAAACCAGTGTTATCAGCCTATTGTGAAAATTTTCACTTCGATGCTGATACAATGAAAATGCTGGATAACAAGTCTACCTTTGCACAAATTGCACGCTCACTCTCGCTATCTGTCCCAAAAAGCTTTCTAATTACAGATTCTGAACAAGTTCTTAATTTCGACTTTACTAACGAAAAGCGCAAATATATTCTCAAAACGATTGTTTATGATTCTGTTTTACGCTTAGATCTGACTAAGCTGCCAATGGAGTCTCCTGAACAAATGGCGCTTTATGTTAAAAGTAAGCCCATTAGTCAAGACACTCCTTGGATATTACAAGAGTTTATTCCCGGAACAGAATACTGTACTCACAGTGCAGTGAGAAATGGTGAATTAACAGTACACTGCTGCTGCAAATCATCTGCTTTTCAAGTCAATTACGAAAACGTTGAACATCCACAAATTCAGGAGTGGGTGAGTCATTTTGTTAAAGAACTGCAACTGACTGGACAACTTTCTTTTGACTTCATTCAGGCAGAAGATGGGACGATTTATGCGCTCGAGTGCAACGCTCGCGCTCACTCAGCGATTACAATGTATTACAACCATCCAGGTTTAGCAGATGCTTATCTCAATCACGAGCCTCCCGTTGAACCTCTGCAACCCCTGAGTAATAGTAAGCCTACTTATTGGCTTTATCACGAACTTTGGAGACTCAATGAAATTAGATCGTTGAAGCAGTTGCAAAATTGGTTTAAAAATATTTGGCAAGGAAAAGATGCTCTATTTGAAGTTAACGACCCACTACCCTTCTTAATGGTACATCACTGGTACGTTCCTTTACTATTACTCGATAGTTTGCGCTCTTTACAAAGTTGGGTGAGGATTGATTTTTGTATTGGGAAACTCATAAAGTTTGGAGAAGACGTAAAATATAGCAATACCTCTACAACTAAGAAGTAATTAAGAAGCGCTTCGTTACTGATTCCACTATTATGTCACAATTATAACTATGAGGGAGCAGATTTTTGTAGTGTTCCAAAACTTGGGCACTCTTGTATTACTGGCGATCGCATTTCCCTTAAACTGCATCGTCGTTTTAACTTCGCTATTGTGGAACTTTCTCAAGCAACCATTTGGCAAGCCAACTGTTGTCAATCCGAATTCCAAAAATATCTTAATCGCTGGCGCGAGAATGACGAAAACCCTTCAGCTAGCGCGTTCATTTCATGCTGATGGGCATCGGGTGATTATAATTGACATTGAGAAATTCTGGCCAAGTGGTAATAAATATTCCAACTCTGTTGCAGGCTTTTACACTGTTCCCGATCCTAGCAAAGACATATCAGGCTACATCAAAGCAATGCACGCGATCGCCAAAACAGAGAAGATCGACTTTTTTATCCCAGTAGCCATTTTTTCTGTCATCCACTACGATCACGGCAAGCCCCCATTACCAGAATTTTGTGAGTTTTTCCACTTCGATGCGGATGTCACGAAGCTCTTAGATGACAAGTTTGCCTTTGCCGAAACAGCGCGATCGTTCGGTTTATCCGTACCCAAATCCTTCAAAATTACTGCTCCCGAACAAGTTATCAACTTTGACTTTTCCCAAGAAAAGTGCAAATACATTCTTAAAAGCATTCCCTACGATCAAATACGTCGCTTGAATCTTACCAAGCTACCTTGCGACACGCTGGCACAAACAGCAGCATTTGTCAAGAGTTTGCCTATCAGTGAGGAGAATCCTTGGATTATGCAGGAATTCATCCCTGGAAAGGAATACTGCACTCACACGACTGCGCGAGATGGCGAGTCAAGAATGTACTGCTGCTGTGAGTCATCTGCCTTTCAAGTCAACTACGAAAACGTTGAGCAGCCGGAAATTAGGCAATGGGCGAGTCATTTTACCAAAGAACTCGGAAAAACCGGGCAACTTTCCTTTGACTTCATCGAAGCAGAAGACGGAACTGTTTACGCGATTGAGTGTAACCCCCGTACTCACTCCGCCATTACTATGTTTTATAATCATCCAGGAGTAGCGGATGCTTATCTTGGTAAAGAACCTCTGGCTGAATCTTTACAGCCAAAGACTGATAGTAAACCCACCTATTGGTTGTATCACGAAGTTTGGCGGCTGAATGAGATTAGATCGTTTAAGCAACTGCAAACCTGGGTAAGAAACATCTTTTCCGGGAAAGAAGCAATGTTTGAAGTGAGTGATCCCTTACCCTTCCTGATGGTACATCACTGGCAGATTCCCATACTCATTCTCGACAATTTACGAAAACTCAAAGGTTGGGTCAGAATAGATTTTAATATGGGCGAGCTGATAGAGTGAGAAATTTTGGTGAAACTAAACAATATGAGAGCGATCGCCTACTTATTCAAATAAGAGCTGATCACTCCTCACTGTCTTCATCTAAAACTGTCAGAAGCCAGTGTACTGGTTTATCGCTCGAGAGTGCAAGCAACTCTTGTGCGCCTGGAATCTGGTTGGTGTGTGGGGTGATATTTGAATTCTGAGTCTCTTCAGTTAGGTTTGGATGTTTAATGGTATGTTGTCCAATATCTACAGTGGAAGTCAGCGCTGCAACTTTTCCCAACTTTGCCATCTCTTCACCTCTGGTTTGGTGTTGATCTGGTAAAAATAGGGTGAATCGACTACCTTCTCCCAAAGTCGATTCCACTGTCACATCTCCACCATGTAAACGTGCTAATTTGCGCGTTAAAGCTAAACCTAAACCAGTACCTTCATACTGACGATTGAGCCGACTGTCTAGCTGTTTAAAAGGTTCAAATAAAAATTTATAATGATTTGGAGCAATACCAATGCCCGTGTCTGATACTATCATTTTAATGCCCTGAGAAACTTTTTTAACTTCCAGCAACACAGAGCCGACTACGGTGAATTTTATCGCATTGGTGAGAAGGTTAAGCAGCATTTGCTTGATTTTGCGAGCGTCACCAATGCAAACATCTGCATTTTTGTCAATTTCAGTTGTGAGTTGCAATCCTTTTTCGATAGCGCGATCGCTCACCATCGAGATAACAGATTCACACAATGGTTGCACTTGCACTCTTGACAGCGAAAATTCTTCTTTACCTGCTTCCACCTTAGATAGCTCAAGGATATCGTTGATCAAATCCAGTAAATGTTCACCACTGCTATAAATACAACTAAGATATTCTTTCTGCTTGTGAGTCAGAGAACCAACTATTTCTTGTTCCAGCAACTGAGATAATCCCATAACAGCGTTGAGAGGCGTTCGTAGTTCGTGGCTCATGGTTGCCAAAAACTCACTCTTTGCCCGACTACCAGCTTCTGCCGCTTCTTTACTTTCAAACAGTTTCAACTCTGTTTGCTTACGTTCGGTAATATCCTCAATCATCAAGAGGAAAAACTCCGGTTCGTCATTTTTGCTGGGAATGAGAGAAATACTGAGGTGAATCCAAACTAAACGACTATCTCTATGCAAAAAACACCTTTCCAGTTCCAAGCGATCGCGAGTTCTTGACACCAATTGTTTATAAAGCTCTAAATCTCCTCCTTTTGTGTCAGAAATGTAATCTGTAAAGCGCTTGCCGTATAGCTCTTCCCGACTGTATCCCAGTATTTGACATAGTAATGGATTGATATCAACAATCCGTATTTTCATATCTAGCAATCCAATGCCAACAGATGAACGCTCGAAAATTGCCTGCAATCGCGTCTCACTCTGTTGCAGTGCTTTCTGTTTAATGTCTCGTTCGCTTGCTTCTATTGCTAAGATTGTGAAATCTGCAATAGCACTCAAAAAATTTTCTTCTTCCAATGTCCACTCACGAATGCTACCAGTGTGTTCGTAACACAACACTCCTACCAAACATTTCCCCAACCAAATTGGTATATATATCAGGGATGCGATGCCAAAAACGGAAAGATAAGAATCAGATAACTCTTGGGTTCTTTTGTCTAGATAGACATTATTTACTACAATATTTGGCTCGTTAAACAAAGCTTCAAAATACACTGGATAATCGGCTTTTTCCAACACCATACCAGAACTATGACGTTTAGTGTCCTGTTCGTATAAGTCAAAACATTCAATTCTTATGTAGTTAAATTGATATAACCAGATACTGACTCGCTCTACGTCTAGAGACTCAGCAGTCGTTTCTGTAATTTCCTTGAATGCTAGATGAAGATTGCCTTGCTGAAGTGTCTTGCTTCTGGCAAATTTCACCAGCGTTTGGTTCTGCTTTCGCAGACTGTTTTCCCTTGTTTGCCAAACATCTTGCTGTTTGCGCTCAGTAATATCTTTAAGTGCCGCTACTTGTAGTTGTTTATTTTGGTAAAGAATGATTTGGCTTTGCATTTCAACTGGAAAAGTAGAACCGTCTTTTTTAACTACAACAACTGGATAAGGTTTTTCAGATTCGCTAATAATGTTTTTTCTGATCAGCTCTTGCGATTCGGGCGTAACCAGTGCAAAGCAGTCTTTAGCCATCAATTCAGCAACTTCATACCCAGTCATTTCTGCTAGGGCATAATTGATAGCTAAAATACTTAAGTCATCGTGTAGTATAATAATAGCTGTATGAATTTTAGATAACTCCTGGAACTGTGTTTTGCTGACTTCTCCATTTAAACGGTGCTGCCGAGCAATTGTGTACAGTAAATGCCGTAATAGTTGAGGATAAATATTGCTTTTAATTAAATAATTATGTACGCTCATAGCGATCGCTTGTTGTTGCCTCGTTTCCTCCTCGAAATCACTCATGATCACAACAGCTGCATTTGGAGCAAGAGAGTGGATACTGTCCATGACTTCTAAACAGAAAGCATTTTTCCAAGGGAAGTTTAAGATAACGACATCGATAGCAAGGGAAAGCAAAGTAGATTTAAGCTCCAGAAATTCTTGCACCAGTATCAGCCGAAACTGGGTGACAGATTGAGGCTCGTGGAAGAGAGCTTCCTCAATCGTTATTTGTCTTGCCACTCCAACTTCTGTGTGTTCCTCGAAAAAGAATATAACTTTGATCAGTTCATCTGCCATGTTTGTCATCACTAGAGCAGCTTCATAAAAAAGCGATGGAGACGGGCTGAAAATTGGATAGTATTCCTACTGATAAATTTTTAATTTTTAGTATGATATAATACTAAAATTAAGACGTAGAGGTTAAACCCAAACAGCTAACATTCCGATCTTGTTAATAGGTGTCAGCTCTTACCTACTTATGCAGTGAGAAGATAGAAATAAGAAAATATGGCTCCGCCACACAACAGCCTATTTGCATAACGCTTAAGTCCTACCGACTACATTGCATCGACTACCAACTTTTTGGTCAAAATATCCCCCTTTATTTCTTGTAGTGTCAATGTATTGACCTAGAGAAAGATTGTTGCTCCTGTACATCCGCGCGAAAATTAGAGTCATCGCGACTGTTGTGGAGGTGAAGCAATGAGCGACAGCAATCTGAGAATTGTCTCTCTGATTCCCAGTGGAACGGAGATTTTAGCAGCTTTAGAATTGACAAATGCAATTGTTGGACTATCGCACGAATGCGATTATCCCCAACAAGTTCAGCAACTTCCTGTTTGTACCCAAGCACGCTTAAACTCCAATGCCCCCAGCAGCGAAATTCATGACAAGATTGAAAATTTGTTACAATCCGCCCTCAGCATCTATCAAATTAAGATAGATGTTTTAGAAGAATTGCAGCCTACCCATATTGTCACTCAAGATCAGTGTGATGTGTGTGCTACCAGCCTAAAAGATGTGCAAAAAGCAGCAAAAAGTCTAATAAATAGTTCTCCTCAGATTATTTCCTTAAAACCCAGTGTTCTTCAAGATGTTTGGGGTGATATTCAGCGAGTAGGCAATGCTTTTGGTGTAGACTCGCAACCGTTAATCAAAAATTTAGAAGCTCGCCTCAAGATTGTCGAGCACAAAACACAAGGACTTTCCAAAATAGAAAAACTCCCCACTGTTGCCTGTATCGAGTGGACTGAACCTTTAATGTTTGCTGCCAATTGGATTCCTGAATTAGTCTCAATAGCAGGAGGAGAAGCGCTTTTCAGTCTTACAGGGCAGTCTTCTGCTCCCTTGAAGTGGGAAACACTGATTCAGGCAAATCCAGATATCGTCATCTTCATGCCTTGCGGCTTTGATTTAAATCGTACCCGCCAAGAAGCACAGTTGTTAACTAATCATCCTGAGTGGGGACAACTACATGCGACTGAAAGTGGCAGGGTGTATATTACTGATAGTAATGCCTACTTCAATCGCCCAGGACCCCGATTGGTAGACTCTTTAGAAATTTTGGCAGAAATTCTGCATCCAGAAATATTCCAATATGGGTATAAGGGAAAGGCTTGGGAATTCATTTAAGAGGAGACTATTTATTATCCAACCATTCAACCAGAGGTTTTAAATTACCTGGCACTGCTGCCTCGCTAACTGTAACAGTGTGTTTTCGATCCTCTTGCTCCACCGTTAAAGTATATTGAAAGCGATCTGGTTGGTTGGGAGGAGCACTGATATCTGGAGGTAAGTTATAGAAATTTGCTGCTTCTACTAACTGAGGCAGTTGATTGGCTTCGTTTTCTGAGAGATCGGCAGAGTCAACAGTTTTTGTCTTGATCATCCCAGCGAAGCCGCCCGTACGTTCAAACGAGATCCGCATAAAGAGTGAGGAGTTATGAATTGAGCTATTTACTTGCAATTATAAATCATCAAACTAATGGTAATTTATAATCGACAATTCCTTGCCGCTTTCCTTCACTCCTCACTCCTGACTTTAACTCACTCCTACCTTTTGCCAAGCGCTTTGTACAGCTTTTTGTTCACTGCTTGCTTCGCCATAAAGTTCTCCCGCAACTTTGATAGTCGCTTGAGCCGCTTGTTTAAAATTTGCTTTAGAATCCAAGCGATCGCATAAGGTTATGTACCAGATTTTTCCAGTTTTTTCCCAAGCGAAGCCGCCAATGTCCATTGCTGACTGGTAAAAAGCATGGCTAGGTATACTCGAATTAATATGCACACCACCATGATCTTTAGTACCAGTATAAAGGTCTTTTACGTGTGTTGGTTGAGGATCTTTCCCCAAAACCGGATCGTCATATGCCGTTCCCGGTGCCTTCAGTGAGCGGATACCGACACCTTTGACCTTACTCGTAAATATACCTTCTCCAATGATCCAATCAGCTTGGTCTGCTGTCTGCTTTTTAACACGTTGTTTGACTAAAGAACCGAAAACATCAGAAAAAGACTCATTCAGCGCTCCCGATTCCCCAACATATTGCAGAGCAGCTTGATGTTGAGTCACGCCATGAGTAAGTTCGTGTGCAATAACATCAATACATTTAGTGAAGGGCTGAAAAAGTTCTCCGTCGCCATCTCCATAAACCATCTGGGTGCCGTTCCAAAAAGCATTGTCATATTTTGTGCTGTAATGCACGGTAGCGTCTAAACGCAGCCCATTGTTATCTACAGAATTGCGATCAAAAACCTCATGATAAAAGTCATAAGTTATTCCAGCACCATCATAAGCTTCGTTCACAATCGGATCGCTGCTGGGAGGCTCGTTTTCACTACGCACTAATACACCAGGAAGAGTACTACCATTTTTAGCATCGTAGACGCTGCGACGCTTCTCACCTGGTTGAGCCATGATCGTCGTGAAATTAGCGACAACTTCTCTCCTGCCGCGAAATTGTGCTGAAACTTCTAACGTCTGAAACGCCCAGTCACGTTGTGAAGGATTGCCGTTTTGAGCAATATGTTCCAGCATGTGAGGTGGGAGAACACAACAAATCGGGCATATTTGACGCGGATGCTGAGAATTAAGTCTAATTGATTTTTTCTTTTTTCTGGCCATTGAGGATACTTTCCTTTTCAAACTTTGAAGCTATGGAAATATTCTTTGAGTTGTGACTCAAGCATTGACAAAAGTCTCGAAAGTGCAAGTTAAGTGATACCTATTTGCTGAGTAAGAAGTTAAGCGAAGCGAACTTTAGCTAATTTCCATATCTTTTTAATAGGTGTCAGAACTCATCAACTTATGCACTTAGGAGATAGAAATGGGAAAAATAGCAGCAGATTGCTTGCAGATGAGAGTATCTGCAAGCACAACAGCTAATTTATAAAGTGCGTAAATCTTATGAGTGATTCAACTACGCCTGATCACTGTTCTTGCTCATCAGTTATTAGTCTCTTATCATCACAAATGATCAGAGACAGGGAGCAATCGTAACGTAATATTTCGTACATAACTTTTTACGCATTTAGTGTCTTGGTACAAAACACTTGTAGCAGCTTAATTTCTCTCTTGGGAGAACGAAAAGCCTTGTCAGCTATATATATTTCATTGCACAATCACTCATTATCTCTATTGAGTGCTAACTCTCAATAGTTAGCATTCAACGGTCTAAAAAGTATAATTTGCAACTTTTATACGCACAGCTCAATCTGGTTAAATCCGGTTTAAGACCTAACAGCTTCATATAATAGTTCTTAATGAGGGCATTTGTGTTATTTATGACTATTTTTTTTCTAAAAAAGTGAGACTGACATCCAAAGGCAAATCGGTTTACATATTTATTTACGTAACAGTTTAGGCACCTATCATCTGTAAATATCTGTTTGAACCCAAGTGCGAAGCTCGCCGGATAGAATTTTGTCTCCAGCGAGCTTCGCATGACTACGACCAGAGATATAAAATGATATTCGTAGATATTTATTTTTCTGGATCTTCCTGAGTGCGATTAAGCTTGAAGACAGTAGCGATATAGACTAAAGTAGAAAATTTGTTTAACATAGTTATAGACCTCACAAATTGTGTGTGGTTGTGTGTTGTAGAACTTGGTTGAAAATGAGTCAGGGGGTTAAGCCCCTTGACTCATTTCTTTTTTGTTCATTTCAGAAGGCGAACAAGTGCTACTTGTCTAGTGCTACTGAGAAGACAAACAAGTCAGAGCAAGT
This sequence comes from Rhizonema sp. PD37, assembly GCA_029379215.1. Lineage (GTDB taxonomy): Bacteria > Cyanobacteriota > Cyanobacteriia > Cyanobacteriales > Nostocaceae > Rhizonema. The sequence continues at coordinate 43,863 of JAQYWO010000008.1, read as the reverse complement.
TTCGCCCATCACACTAGACTCACCCCATGGGGTAGGCGAGAAAATCCTGGTATCGCACTGCTCCGCAATGATACTCGTACTGTCATTAGCATTACATTTGTAGAAAAACTCCGACAAAGTTGCTTCACTAGAGTAGAAATCCGCTACATACAAGTTACTGAAAATTTCATCCTCTGTAAGCTGTGGAAGAAGTCTAAAATTGCGAAAGACAAGCTTATATGCCTTGAAAGGTATATGAACTGAAATCGTGACATTTTAAATAGGTTACTGTATGTCGCAATTTGAAACTGCTCTTACCACCTATCGTGGCTTTACTGATCGCTTTCAAAGCATTGTCATTGGTACCGTTAGTGAAGACGGTATTCCCAATGCAAGCTACGTTCCCTTTGTAATGGATGAGAATAAAAATATTTATCTTTATGTCAGCGGTCTTGCGACTCACACTCAAAATCTTCATACTGTCCCCAAGGTAAGTGTGCTGTTTATTGAAGATGAGTCTCAAACTCAGCAAATTTTTGCCCGCAACCGTTTAACGTTTGACTGTACAGCAACCTTGATGGAACGCGATACCGTGTTTTGGCAGCAAATAGTCGAGCTTTTTGAAACGCGTTTTGGAGAAATTATCCAGTTATTTCGCGATTTGCCAGACTTCCGCATTTTTCAACTAACGCCAAGCAAAGGTCGTTTTGTCATAGGTTTTGGTGCTGCCTATGATGTTGACCCTAATGACTTTAATAGCTTAGTACATGTCTCTAGTAAACAATAGTAGAAGTAAGGCTACCATTGGGAAGTCATAGGAAGCATACTACTTATGCTTACTTAATTTTTAATTCCGAGATCGCGGTATTTGTCGCGATCACAACAATCAACGTAGTCAGTTAAGACTTGATCTGGCTATATCGTCAGTTTCTCTACTGGTTATTCAATATTATTCACTGTCTGGTGTATAGCCTACCGCAGTAACCGTCTTCAGCACAAGTCAATACCAGTCTACAATAGTAGCCTGAACAAGAAAAGAGCGAGAATTTGTGATTTTATGACTTCTGCTGTAGTAAAAACTAAGTACGAAGCGATTATTGGTTTGGAAACCCACTGTCAGCTGAGTACCAAAACTAAGATTTTCTCTACGAGTTCCACCTCATTTGATGCCGAACCCAATACTAACATCGATCCGGTTTGTATGGGTTTACCAGGAGTGTTACCCGTACTCAACCAAAAGGTACTAGAATACGCCGTGAAAGCAGGTTTGGCGTTGAATTGTCAGATTGCGAAATATAGTAAATTTGACCGCAAGCAGTATTTTTATCCTGACTTACCTAAAAATTACCAAATTTCTCAGTACGACTTGCCGATCGCCGAACATGGGTGGTTGGAGATTGAATTAGTTGATGCTGACGGCAAGCCGATGCGGAAAAAGATTGGCGTTACGCGGCTACATATGGAGGAAGATGCCGGAAAATTAGTCCACGCAGGTAGCGATCGCCTTTCGGGTTCCACCTATTCTCTTGTAGACTACAACAGAGCAGGTATACCGTTAGTGGAAATTGTCTCTGAACCTGATTTGCGTTCCGGACTTGAAGCGGCTGAATATGCTGAAGAGTTACGCCGAATTGTACGCTATCTCGGTGTCAGTGATGGCAATATGCAAGAAGGTTCTCTACGTTGCGATGTCAATATCTCTGTACGTCCCATCGGACAAGAAAAGTTTGGCACCAAAGTAGAAATCAAAAATATGAACTCGTTCAATGCCATCCAAAGGGCGATTGAATACGAAATAGAACGGCAAATTGCAGCAATCGAAGCAGGCGAACGCATTATCCAAGAGACTCGTCTGTGGGAGGAAGGATCTCAACGGACAATTAGTATGCGGGTTAAAGAAGGTTCCAGTGATTACCGCTACTTCCCCGAACCAGATCTCGGCCCGATTGAGGTGAGTGATGAACAATTGGCACAGTGGCGCAGCGAACTCCATGAACTACCAGCACAAAAACGCCATCGTTATGAAGGTGATTTTGGACTGTCGGCTTATGACGCACGAGTACTCACAGAAGATCGTGCTGTAGCTGAGTATTTTGAGGCGGCGATTACTACTACTGCAAATCCCAAACAAACTGCTAACTGGATTACTCAGGATATTGCTGCCTACCTCAACAAACAAAAACTCAACATTACTGAAATTGCCCTCACACCCGCGAATCTTGCCAAAACAATCGCGCTGATTGAAAAAGGTACCATCAGTAATAAACAAGCTAAAGATAAGCTACCAGATTTGCTAGCTGGTCGTTCTCCTGATGACATTTTCCAAGGGGAAGAGAAAATATCCGATCCCAGCGTACTCGAACCAATCATTGAGCGCGCGATCGCAGCAAATCCCAAAGAACTAGAAAAGTATCGCAGTGGCAAAACCAGCCTCAAAGGGTTCTTTGTCGGCAAAGTTCTCAAAGAGACTGGGGGACGTGCCGATCCTACGCTGACAAATGAATTACTCGACAAGAAGCTGAATGGCTAGAGACGAACTAATGTCGTTTGTTCGGATGCTAAAAAAACCGACACGTATTTTCACGAGATATCTTTACAATATCTTCATCAAAAAAGATAAAAAAAGGGGTCACACCCCTCATGCCTAAGATGCTATACTTTGGTATGTAGATGCACCCTGATGATCTGGAGAGCTGTTCAAGTGGCTCTCCTTTTTTTGTATCTATACGAGATAGCGCCTCACTTAAGTAACGAAGTCATTTTATCAGAGAGACTGAAAAAAATATTTGTATTAAAAAAAGTAAAAATGGGTCATACCCCTCATGCCAAAACTGCTATACTTTGATATGTAGATGCACCCTGATGATCTGGAGAGCTGCCCAAGTGGCTCTCTTTTTTTTTAATAAGCAGCGGGTAGGGCAATTTCTCTTTCCAAGATGATGCTGTCTGCTCAAAATCAAAGAATCGACAGTATTTTGCTGAGTGACAGAAATCGGTGGGTACTTAGCACCACTCATCTGATTACTCGCAATGCTTGTTCTGGTTTCCGAAAAAATCTCGAAGATTTTCCACAAATAATAAAGTATTTTCAAAGTGAATGTTATGACCGCAATGACTAACCACTTTTAGTTGACAATTGCATATATTAGCCATTTTTGTATTGATATCAATAAATTTATCATCGTATTCACCTACTAATAAAAGCAGAGTATTAGTATTATCTTTAAGTTTCTCCCATAAAGAAGGTTGACATCCAGTACCCATAATTTGTATTGATTTTGCCAACTCAACAGGGTTATTTTGTAAGCGATTTTCTATTAACTTTTGAAATTGAGGATGTTCTTTAATAGAATTAAAAATCTGCTGATTGTACCAGCTTAATAGAAAGTCAGCAAAATCATCTCCAACGCTTCTAGATAATTTTCTGGCTATTTGAGAATCACGTTTAATTCGTTCTAATCTTTCTATTTCTGTGATTAAACCTGGAGAGGCTGATTCTAAAACAACTCTAGCAAAACGTTGAGGAAAATATAGAGTTAAGTATAAAGCTAATCTCCCACCCATAGAATAACCAACCAAAAAGCATTGAGTAATTTTTAAGTGATCCAATAATTCAATTACAGCACAAGCAGTTTTTGCTATTGAGTAGTACTCATCACTACCCAAAACTTTAGTTTTTCCATGCCCAGGAAGATCAATTGTCAGACAAAGAAACTCTTTTGAAAGTAATAATATAGCATCATCAAATTCATGGCTATTACCCATAAAACCATGTAAAAATAGAATTGGTCTTTGGGTGGGAACACCAGTGAAAGAGTAGTGAAAATAATAATTTTTTAAGCTCATATTGTCAGTCACCATCTTTAAATAGAATTTACGGTTACTGTAATATTCTAATGTTTGAAAAAACCCTAGCGATTAGATATCGCTAGGGTTTTTACTTTTACTGAAGTAAGTCGATACAAATAAAGCTACTTATGTATAGCAGTTGCCAGGTTTCTTAGGACATTAACTAATGAGAAAACACGGAAACCATCGGAGTTTCAAGCCTGCTAGAATGCTAGAATGCTATACTCTCATCAGATTTCACTAAGGCAAAAACCGATCCAAAGCAGCTTTTAACTCTTTAATTTCAATTTCAATGTTACCCTCTTGTGCAGCGCGAGCAATACACTCAGTTAAATGTTCATCTAGAACAATTCGTGCTACCCGATCTATTGCGCCCCGCACTGCAGCAATTTGTAATAAAACATCGGGACAAGGACTACTTTGCTGCACCATTGTCTTGATACCCCGAACATGTCCCTCAATACGCGATAGTCGATTAACAATTCGCCTTAAAGATTCTTCATTATGAACATGAGGCTGAGACGATTGTCCATGCTTATGTATATGTTCTGTATCTTCCCTCGGTAAATTCTCCTTTTGCTGAGAAGTGGGCAAGGATTCTTTCGGTAATGGGTTTGATCCATTCATGGGTTATTTTCAAGGTGCTGACAGCTAAATGATGCGGCATGTCTGGTAGCCCCGTTCGCGATCTTCGTCTCCCTTTGGGAGACGCATGAAATCCAAAAAATTAAATGAATTGAATTTCATGCTTTTGTTTTACACGTATGAGCTTCTGCCAACTTTGTGTTTTCACTCAGCAACTTTAGATTTATCGAGTAATAGAGGGGGAGATGACTCTGTTGCTTGAGGCTCTTGGCGGAGGATATTTCTGATGATTTGAACAATATGTTGACTACGTGGTTCTTGAACAAAGACTAAAGGTAATAAAGAAATTAATCGCACAACGGCTGAAATAACAAACAATCCAGGTAAACCACCGATCGCATCTAAATCCGCTAAAAAACCGCCAACTGCTGAACCCAAACCACCGGTGATACCCATAACTGCTGCGGCGATCGCAAAATATTGCGAAGGGCGATCAACTGGTGCGACTTCCATTTGAATATTGCTACCGCACAAGGTGATTGCAGCTCCAAAAGCACCAGACAGAAGCTGTATAAGCGGTATCCCTATCCAGACGGAAACCGAGTCAGTTCCAACCCCCAACCAGAATAATGGTGTTACTGCCATCAAAATGCCGACTAACAATAACAACGGACGATTTCCTAACCTGTCAGCTAATTTACCCCAGAATATCAGCGTAAGTAAAGTTGCCCCAGCGGTCAAACTAGTATAAATCGTCACCAAACCAATATCTAAGTTCAAATTTCTTAGCATGTAAATGTTAAAAAACGGGACACTTAAGTTCATTCCAAATGTCCACAAACTTAAATAGACTACAAGCTTCAAGTAATTGGTGTTTTTAAAGATATTGAGTATTTCGGATTGGCTGTGAGCAATTTCTGTTTGTTGGGGCGAAGGTTCAGGAGAATGAGTTATTTGGGGATTAACATCAGTCATCCAAAACTGACATACTAGACTGACTATGCCGAAGACAACTCCTAACAACAACACCACCCCGTAACCTTGAATTGAGCCACCAGGCCAAGAGGATATGGCAAATCCTAACACTGGTACGCATATAAGATTAGTTAAGCTGGCAGCACTATTACGAAAACCAAAATACCGCCCTCGTAAGCGATGGGGAACCAAAGCTGCCATCCAGCTGAACCAAGGGGAACAACCACAAGCTATCAGAAGACTACTGATTAAGATGATCCCTAAAGTTAATGTTACTAGTTGACGTGAATCGCCATTGTGCCAACTGAACCAAGCAATACCTCCTACTAAAAACAGCCATAGCAGTCGCGCAGGACCAAAAATTGATAGTACGTACCAATGACGACTTGTCATACGATCAGCAATGTACGCTCCCAGTGGTTGTATGACATTCACCAGCATGGGAATTGAAGACAGTAAGCCAATTTCTACTGGGTTGGCACCGAGTTGGAGTAAAAAGTTAATTAGTAAAACACCAGTAGTAATGTTAGTAAAGATGGTGGCAAAAACTTCATCGATCGTAGAAGCTTTGAGGGTTGTCCGAAGAGCTTGCTTGGAGATTTTCGGCAGCCGAGCAGTACTAAGTACTGATGGTGACTCAGCAAGAGGTTCTGTTGAATCAACAGAGTTATATAATGTATTCACTATAACAAAATTAGGGTAGGGCAAGTCGTAGCTTTACCAGTGTTAGTGGCTCTAACTTGACATTATCGTGGTTATTTACATCTGTGTACTAGTCAATAGAATGATAAATTTCTCAATCTATTGAAACAAAGAAGAGGGAGTTAAGGATTTCGGGTATCAGTGATAACTAATAAGCTAGAAGCGTTTTACGTAATTAATAATTTTAAAAGCCAAGATTGCTTAGCTTCCTAACTATACGTAAAGAGTATCTATCTGTTTGCTGATATATACTAGTATAAATGAAAAAAAAGCGGGCATCGCTTTTAACCGATAATTTTTTGATAGTATTTGTACTTCTATTTTATCAGTCGAATAAATCTAAAATCAAGCTGCATCTCTCAACTTTGGGAACCAAAGCACTTCTTGTGGCTCTAAATGCGACATCAGAACGGCATAAACCGCTCTTTTCAATCCGTGCATTCAAAATTGAATGACCTTTCACTTTTTATTTACTCAGTTTCCATTCTCTAATTTGTTTCCTGAATTTGCAAGCGAATAGTATGCTCAGTAGCACCGCTAAGTTGCATCTCCATGACTTCACCACCTAGTGGTTCCAAACAATCAATAAGCGATCGCAATTTAGGTGTACTAGCACCTGTATCTACGTACAACCGATCTGATAAATTACCGATACGTTTCCAAGTCATGTACAACTTAGCGATGGTTTGTTCTAACTGAGATGCTTGATTGACTAAGTCAGCAGCTATGCTTAAACAGCCAACTCTTTGAGCTTCTTCCAAGGCAGTTTCGATGTCAATTTCTTGGGCATTCAGCGCTTGGACTTGTGCTGCCGCTTTGAGATATTTTGCTAGGTTACGTGCTTCTGTGGTAACTTGTTTGAGGGTATCTATATCTGGATTAGCAGCAATTTCCTTGCGGATAACTGTTTGATGAGATGTCGGAAGTTTCTCCATTTCCTTCACAAGCGGAGCAATGTAACGAGGAGGCAACGTGTTATCTGCTGCCTTTGCTTTCACAGGTTCGGGTAGTAAATCAGAGGACATTGCTGTCCATTCGTCATTAATTTGCCGAACTTCCCGCCTGGTGATGCGATCGCCCTTCTGTGCCGCTTCACTCACCATCTGTTGAACTTCTGGCGCGGCTTTGGCCGTTTCCACAAAAGCCCTTTTGCTGAATTTATTGATTGCTCCAGGGTCAAGTTTTCCTTCTTCTAATAAGGTATCAGCACTGTTCGCCAGTTGAATCCAAGCATATGCCTGACTTTTGCTGATTTCGCGTTCTTTCAGCCAGTAGAGAAAGCCAGTACCGCGCCCATCACCACCCTTTTTCTCTCGATCACGGATGGCACGTAAAATCCGTCCCCGCCAGATTTCAGTTTGCAAATCGAAGCGATCGCACACCTGCCAAGCTATATCCAATTGTTGTTGAAATTCCGGTTCCGGAATTTCCTCGTCTTCAGGATCGGGTAGTTGAAATGTCAAATCGGCTGGCTGTTGTAAGGCAGCAGCCAAGTCATCCATAGATTCGTTATAGTCCACGACGATTTGTAGTCAATTTAGTATATGCGATCGGCTTATTATCACATACTCTGCGATCAGACGAGCGTATCATTCCGTTATCAACTAAGAATACACGTAGTATCACTTGCAACATTTTATCAAAATAGATTGGTATCTAGATTCTCATCTAAAAAACTGGGAAGCACCTCAGACTTAACGTATTTCGAGCTACCACGCTCAAGTAGTTCAGCTTGGGCTGTTAGCCCTGACTCTAGACACTGATTTAACTGAATTAAGAAGTTGGTGAATCTTCCTCTTTCAAGCCCCTAACTTATAGTTAGGGGTTAGTGACTGTGGGCGATTTGTCTTTGTTAATGGTACATCTAGTTGTAAGGCTCCTCTGGCTGTTTACCCTTAGCTGTATAGCTGACTAAGAGGGAAAACCCCGCATCAGAGCACTACTGCGGTGAATTGTGCGGGAACGGGCTCAATGATTATAAGAAAATTAGCATTAGGAAATTGAGAGATGTTGCAGAAACAATTTATGTACTGGTGTGAAAAATGGCTACGTCTTATTATGGTCCGTGTTGCTGTTAATGTTGTGGTAACGATTTGTCTTACGCTAGGGATATTAGGGATCTGGGTGAGCAATACTCCTATAAGTAATGCTCAAGCTCTTGTTTCAAATTCTGTTGCAGTTAATACTCAAGAGGTAAGTACCGCCAGCCAATTAAAAGCAACAGCGCCATACGCCACTGTGTATCGCAGTCCCGAATGTACCTGTTGTGGTGGGTGGATTAAACACTTAAAAGCACAGGGTTTTAGAATTAAAGACTTTCCCACAGCTGACATGGATCTCGTTAAACGAAAGTACAACGTGCCGGATAACTTGACATCTTGCCACACAGCGATCGTTAATGGATATGTCATCGAGGGACACGTACCAGCAGACGACATCAAACGTTTGCTTCAAGACTCGCCAAATACCCTCGGTTTATCTGTTCCTCAAATGCCTGTAGGCACTCCTGGAATGGAGATGGGGAATAGAAAAGATCCCTTTACAGTCTTTTCCTTTGATCGCAACAGCAGAGTTGCCGTATTTAAAGATTATCCATCTTCATAAACGAAGATCAGTTAAGCTCTTAAAAACCACTGATTTCACATAGTTTCAATCCCATACTTTTAAGTGTGGGTTCCTTCAGTACGGATGCCCTCAGCATAGCTACCTTCTGAAATCTATTTGATTAGTCATAATACCCGTAGATATTAAACTCCACCCCGTTTTGGCATCAGCCAAAATGGGGTGGGTTTCTTTCATTCTAGGTGATTCAACGAAATAAATATGTGGCAGCACAAATAGTGGCATGATCCTTATTAAAAGTTTCTTCTAGAGCTTTTTCCGTACATGCGAGCAGACATCACAGTAATTACAGATAAAACATCGTCTACCAACTTTTGTTATGGTCCTTGTTCAACTGCTATGCTCAAATGTTCTCAGTAAATTTTAAATGATAAATCGTTAGAATAACAGAAAACGAGTTTCTACGCGATCGCTCACAATAGCAAATAACACCATTGGACTTTATTTTTACCACACATCTACTAAAACTCTCCCCATTTAATATTTCAAAATCTAAAATCTAAAATTATAAAGATGAACCAGGTAGATTATTTACGGATTAGTTTAATAGATCGGTGTAATTTCCGGTGTCAATACTGTATGCCGGAGGGAGCAGAACTTGATTACATCTTCAAGCAACAATTGTTAACTGATGACGAACTACTCACACTTATTCAATTCGTTTTTATCCCGGTGGGATTTACCCGATTCCGTTTGACTGGGGGAGAACCTCTACTTCGCCCTCGTGTGGTGGAGTTGGTGGGGGCGATCGCCTCCCTTCCTCAAACCCAAGACTTATCGATGACGACTAACGGGTTTTTACTCGCTCCCTTGGCCAAGAGCCTGTATAACGTTGGCTTGCGGCGAATTAATATTAGCTTGGACTCTCTCGATCCAGAAACCTTTGACCAAATTATTGGCAATCGCGGACGTGGGCGTTGGCAACAAGTATGGGATGGTATTCAAGCTGCCTATCGTGTTGGATTCACTCCCCTGAAACTCAATGTCGTGGTGATCCCTGGCGTTAACGACAAAGAAATTCTTGACTTAGCTGCACTGACGATTGACAAGCAGTGGCACGTCCGATTTATTGAGTTTATGCCGATTGGGAATTCCCAACTGTTTGGCGATCGCGGTTGGATAGCTTCTGAAGAGTTACGTCAACTTATCCGTGACCGTTGGGGCTTGACAGAATCTCAAGTTTGTGGTAATGGTCCGGCTGATGTATTCCAGATTCCAGGAGCGAAAGGGACACTGGGATTTATCAGTCAGATGTCAGAGTGTTTTTGCGAGCGCTGCAACCGGATGCGCCTTTCTGCAGACGGTTGGCTGCGGCCATGTTTGTTAAACGAAGATGCTCAAATAGACTTAAAAACTGCTCTCCGCTCTGGTATCAGTACTACACAGTTGCGGGAGCAGGTAAGAAGCTTGCTAGCAATTAAGCCTGAAATCAATTTTAAACAGCGCGATCCTGGTAATACCACTGGTGTTTACACCCGTACTATGTCGCAAATCGGAGGATAATATTTTCTAGGCTTGTCGTGAGTAGTATTCCACCACGAGCAGTTCGTTTATTTGAAGCGCCACCCACTCACGTTCAATAATCCCGTTTATTTTACCAACCATTTTGTTCTTATCAAACTCCAAATGGCTGGGAGTGTTGGCTAAACCGGGATATTGCAAGTTAGCTTCCACCAACTTCCGGGATTGTTCTCGGTTTCTAACTGAAAGTTCCTCTCCAGGACGGCACTGATAACTGGCAATATTGACTACACGACCATTGATGGCTACATGTCCGTGATTCACGAGCTGGCGAGCTGCGGGAATAGTGGGAGCCATGCCCATCCGAAAAACGGTATTATCCAAGCGCATTTCTAACATCTGCAGCAGCACTTGTCCGGTAGAACCGGTAACACGTCTAGCTTTACGCACATAACGCAACAGTTGCTTTTCCGTCAGACCATAGTTGAAGCGGAGTTTTTGCTTTTCCTCTAAACGGACAGCGTATTCAGAGCGCTTCTTGCGGTTCTGACCGTGCTGGCCTGGTGGGTAAGCGCGTCTAGCGCTTTTACGAGTTAAACCTGGCAAATCGCCAAGGCGACGTACAACTCTGAGGCGTGGTCCTCTGTATCGGGACATTATCGTTTCCTTAATCTAACCTTGTTTAAACTTTATTCAGCATCCTATTATAGTTTAGAAAACCTAAAATTGTATGATCGTTATTTGTATGCGCTTGATTTGATAAAAACTAATGTCCCTTAACTATCTTTCCATACCCATAAAGAAGTAGGATTCCCCGTCGCCCTTCTTTACTCTTATGAGATAGCATAACTTTGGGTGTTTGGAGAATAGAGATGTTAGGCAACAAAAGCAAAGCAATTAAGCTTATTACACCAATGTTAGCTATAGCTGGATGGTTGGCAACCACTTTACCTGGTACAGCTGCCAGTCCCTACAATTACGATGGTGATGTTAACACTACATATTACAATGAGTACCGTGTCTGTACGGCTCGCCTTTTAAAGGTTGGTCTAGCTGCAGAGTCTGGGGCGCAAGCTTGTGCATCAGCAGCGCGTCCAGGAGATTTATCTTCTTGTGTATACAGAATTAAGCAGCAGACACAACTTTCGCCTATAGAGGCACTCTCGACTTGTAGACAAGCGCGACGTCCCACTGAGTTGGCAAAGTGCGTTGTTGGTATTAACAAGAAGAGTCGGGAAGCAGTTGACCCTACAGTTTTAAGTTACTGTGGTCGCAGTTTGTTACCAGTAAACTTCGCTCAATGTGTGGTAGGTTTGCGTGCTGAAATCGACGTTGCCCCCACTCAAGCTATGGAGACTTGTATCAACGCTAGCGATAACGTTAGCGGCTTGTTACCCACATTTATACCAGCTGGAACGCGACAGGAAAATCCCCAAAATTTTGAGATTACTCCGTCTTCATCTGGAACTCCATATCCTGGGAGTCCTGGAGGGACTCGAACTGCCCCATCTCCAGAAAATCCTCCCAGTATACAGACTCCTCTAACTCCAGCACCTGGTACAAGCAGGTAAATAACTCTATTTCCGCCCGAAGTTCGAAGAGCAGGGTTATCAGGATAAGGGGAGGAAAGAAGTAACTTTTCAAAGCACCTCCCCTGCTTTCTCCACACGGGTCTACAGTTTTGGAACAACCTTCATTAGTACACCAGGCGCGGAAATAGAGTTACCATTCCAAACAGCCATTAACCAGCACTCACTCGCATCGGCAGCTATGCTGAGGGCTGAGGTCAGAAAAAAAAGTAATATTTTATACACATTTTAACTCTGTTCTCTGTCAAAGCCGCCACAAACCGGGTCCAAGCGCAAAGCATCAGCCCTTGGGAAGTTTCCCAAGGGCTGATGCCCCCACCATACCTCAGGTTGGTGGTCTCCAATCAATGAGGTTTCAAGCCCTCATTGTATTGTCTTATATCTTCAGCATAGCTGCCTTTCTTCTTGACCGAAAACGGGATGTGGGGTTTTGGGGAAGATGTTGTGTTCCCACACCCTACAGGGTACAAGCCCCCGACTTTAGTCGTGGAGAAAAAGAAATATTTGTTTCGAGTGGCGAAGCCCGAAGTTTCAAGGCATCCAAGTTTCAAGCCCTTAGATTCATCCATGGGGTTCCCCACACCCTACACCCTACACCCTACCCCCTACACCCGCGCGCTTGCGCACTGACCATGTATTTCCAGCTTTTTAACTTTGAATTCCCTCCGAAGCAGTACTTGGATTTGTGCAATTCAAGTATGTATTCAGTTTATTAATTTGCAAAAATAAGAATCTACCATTTGGTAGATTCTTAATAAATCAAAGCGATTTGTAAAATCTAATCTTCTTTTTTACTAAAAACCATTTGTAGGATAGTTGGTAATCCGTCGTCGTTATGATACTTATCCGCCCAAGCTCGGATAATTTCATCCAATTCTTCCATAGCTTGCTCCATTTTTTCTGGTAATATATCAAGCTCTTCTAAGAGTCGCATTGCGGTTGGTCGTCTTTCTGCCCAATCTCTCATCATCCGGAAATACCGAGCGGTATCCTCCACCATGATGTAAGTACGCTCCTGATCGTCTGCAGGGGCATAAAAAGGACGGGTAAGAGCGTAAAAAGGCATTCCCCAAGGAGAATCAATGCGTGTCGCAGTGCCAGAATATAGCAGACGGCGCTTGATATGTTCTGCTAACGCCTCACTTAAAGGCATCTGGTGGTGAGGTGGTAAGTCCTCTTGCGATCGCTTGTGCAGAAATTCAATCAACTCCAAAAACTCAAAAGAGGTGATGATTTGAGCGTCCGGCAGATTGGGTGGTAGTTTCTGCTCAATTTGCCTTTTTTCTTCTGATGTTAGACTTGTACCGGGAACACGAGATCTTCCTGGAGTCCAAGGATACTTTTCCATCCAGACATAAGGAAATTGAATCAGATAGCGTGGTTCCTGAGAACCCAGCATCTTCAGCAATTTGCCTTCAGTCAAAGCCTGTCTAACTTCTTCAACAATAATTTTCACCCGCTTCGGCTCAAGATGATGCAAATGTCCTGTCATTCGCAGGTTTTGTCCCTGTTCCAGATAGGTCATGTAGATTGCACATTTTGCTGCCGTTGCCGCAGCATCTAGAAACGCCCCATGCCTGTGCCCACTAGTTCTCATGGCACTAAAAGCCAGATATAGCATGATCTGATCCATTGCGCTGGGGCCAAGACGTTTGATCAGATCTACGTCGTTACTCATATTTACAGACAGTTGAATAGCACGTTTACAAAGTTCTCGGTCAAAGGAAAATATGTAGTATACACCCGACTGATAGCAAATGCTTCATTTCAGGTTATCTAATTATGCGTTAATTATGAGTACAGTTAGTAATCATAATCAAAAATTCATCCGTGTTTTCACAGCATAACGCAAGAAAGAGTACTCAAGGGCGCTGTTGCTTCACCAGCAGTGTCTACGGAGTTTTTATGCAAGAGTAATTATCGGCAATTCTATAAGTGTAACTTTTTTGCTCCTGGGCTAGTACTGACACAAGACGAGCAAAGAACCTACAAGGTAAGAGTCCATTACCACGCTTGAAGGTGATTGACTCGCTTAACAGATCGAACAGTGTCTGGTTTTGTACTATCCGCGCTTAGAGCACTTTAGATACTATCAAAAAAAGATAATTCTTCCGCCTGCCGATTGATTTTGGGCACTGCTAAGATAACTCGCTTGCGTGGGTTCAATGTTCCTACCGCAACAGGTATGCCGCCAAAGCCGGGTGTCTCCAATGTTTCTCGTCGGGGAGAGCTCCCCTTCAGAGCTATCGCTGCCGCAATAATAACATTATTCTTCTGAGCAAGCTTAAATCGTATCGTGAACCGCCGCTTTGCTCAAAACTCCAGGTGATGTTTTGACAATAAGGGGATTTGGTTTGAGGAGTGTTCACATACCTCAAATAGAGGAGATAATTCAAAGTTCAAAATACCTTTACTTTTTGACAACATTTCTGTTAATCCTAGCAATTTGTGTTAGTCAGATATGTTAAAAGGTATACAAAATTAAACTCTTGTATCTCTTATTTAATCTTATTTGTTAGTTATATAGTTATACAAGGTAATAGATGATAGGAAGATCAAGATCTGTTCAGGTCAGGTTTGTAGCAACCGCTAGTTTTTACTATAGCAAACTCTAACAGACCTCCCTTGTTTTTCTTGGCACGGAAATAAAGCAGAGGATTGCTATACCGAATAAATATAAGATGATGCGTAGGCATCGCCCGATCCTCAAGCCCCAGATTTATTCAAATGAGACAATCCAAAATCGTAAAGAAGGTGCTGGAAAATGGCTGGCGAGTAGAACTCGTTCTCCTTCTTTATTTTGTAAAACTTGAAGGGTTCACTCGATTTCGGATTTTATCAAAACTAAAAGTAGCTGTTCCCACACTCACAAGCATAACTCCGAAAACCTGTATCAACTGTAAAGTTTCCTGAATAATCAAGCCTGCAAAAATTACGGTTAAAGCTGGAACACTAGCACCGAAAATGGCTGATCGTGTTGCACCAATTTTGCGAATGCCGAAAATGTTTAATAAATAGCTGCAGAGAGTCAGTACACCTAAGATAAAAGCACTTAATATAAGTTCTAACAAGTGGTCGGGATTGACTTGGAGGCTCCAATTTACTGGTAAACGTAGCGACAAACCCACAAAGGACAACAGCAGCATCGTCGTGAAGTTGATTAAGGTGAATGTGACTGGATGTATTTTGGAAGCACATTGACGCGTCAGAACCACATACAAAGCAAAAGCTATTCCTGACGCTATTGCCGTGGTATTTCCCAAAGAGATATTACTCATACCTACGTTTGTGGAACTACCTAAGATTAGCAACTCTCCCAAGCAAATTGAGGCGATCGCGACATAACTATATGAGTTAAGGCGATCGCGGAATAGTAGCCACGATAATACACCAGTAATCGTGGGATATATAAAGAAAAGTGCGATCGCAACTCCAGTTGCAACGTGACCGATAGCAAGGTAAATAAGTACCTGAGACAAAAATAAAAAGCACCCACTGACAATTGAATTTACTAATAAGCGCTTTGTGTTCGCATTATTGCGATTTTGATGACTTCGTACTGAGTCAACTAAGTTTTGTAAATCTTGCCAAACTTGCGGATGCAAAATAGGTGCTAATAGTAGCATCAGTGGGACAACCACAAGCATCCTTAGCATGAGAATTAATAAAGTGTTACCCAAAGTCGGCGATATTAAACGCTCAACCTCAAACACGCCCAAAATTTGCGAATCTTGGCGAAAAATCACCTTAATAGCGATGTTGTAAAGACACGACACCATCGTTGACAATACAATCAGCCATAAACCTGTTGATAAGAGCGATAATCTTTCTATCGGCTTTAGAGGCGCTTGTTCTGCCGCCATAACAGAAGGAGGGACTGTTCTATGAGGAGGTTGGACGATACTTTCAGATGGAGGCGGGTTACTTGGTGGTACAGCATCAGGGGTGCTGTTCATTTGTATCTTTGTTTCCAATTGCAGCCGAGTCGGTTCAACTTGAGGTGGCGCTTCTTTAATGACAAATGAAGAAGTTTCTGGAGTTTCTGCTGTTGTTTTTTCTAACTCTTCTCGAAGGCGATTAACTAATTCTGCCAAAATTGCTTCCCCTAGCTGCTGTTGACTTTGCATCTGGGAGATTTGTTGAGAAAGACGACTTTGATAGTTTTTTAGATCGTGTTGCAGCGTGTTAAAGGTGATAGTCAGGCTGTCATCTAAAGAACCAAGGATTTGTTCGGTATTTTCAGTCAATTTAGAAGTTCCGTCTCTATCGCTTTCTTTGGAGGCTTCCCCCACCAAGACACGTTGTACTGCTTGGTTAGTTAAACTTTCTAAGGAGGATTGTAATTGTATAGTTATGTGACTGGCTAAAACTTGCGCCAACTGACGTACCATCGCCTGCTGGTCGCCGATATTCCGCCCCTGCAACTGTTCTTTTTCCTCTTGTAACTGTTTAATGTCATCACTTAGGCGGATCTTTTCTATCTGTAGTCGCTTTAAATCTTCCTGTAACGACTTCAGCAAATTCCGGTGAATAATTTGTAATTCCTCTGTGACCACCCGTAAGGCAGTTTCTGCTGCCCCAAAAGGATCTGTTTGCCTTGGGTTTTCTGGTCGCTTCTCATATCTCCCCATTAGTCTCTAACCTCTGACCACTTAACGAGCAAGCTGCTTATTGTTAACTCGGTCGGTGTTCTTATTCTTACTATATAGTTTACTTTATTAATACCAGTCCACCCTCAAAAGTGCTGGCAGTATGTCTTTTGTCGGAGTGATATTTATCCCTTGTGTTCTTGAGTACAAGATAACTATTTTACTCAGGATTTTTGACTATGAATGGCATTCCCTTTAAGAAGAACATATAAATCAGAACTCAGAATTCAGAACACATCCCTATAAACTGGACTCGACGGGGATTTATCTCTTGGAAGTCGCTTAAGTAGGTGCACTCTCCGCTTGAAATACATTTTTTCTTTTCTCCATAAGTAAACAATGGTGAGGCAGCAAGCATGAGGCTTTTTCTTGCTCCGAATGCTCTTGAACACTCTTGTCTGTTGAGTAAATGCGATCACGAAAGGTATTCGGAAAGCAACTCTCAGACTTTTAGTATAGTTTTTTACTATCTTGTAAATAGACTACTGAACTCTGGGTTCTGATTTGTATCTTATGTCGTCTTTTCTTGACTGCGTCAAATAAAGTTAACAACTTTCGACTCTTGTAAATTAACGATTTTTTGTTTTACAAAAGTCTTACCAAACCCAATGTTAAGCGATAAAAGTCTAATCCAAAACAAAAATATCATCTTTCTTGTCGTACTGAGTGAGGGGGAAAACTCCATATGGAGCATCAATCTCGGAAAATTGACCCGACACACATGCATTTGTACCACAGTTGCCTTAACGTCAGGCTTTAGCATGAAACCGGACAAAACTGACAACTGAGCGAAAAAATCTCCACGCTTAAACAATTATCGCTCTCTGCAATTTGAGATTGTTATTGACAGCTATCTCAACAGCAAAACAGACCAACAGCCTCAAAATCCAAAGCTCTCAGGATGCAAGCTTTTGTCTAGAAGAGTTTGTACACTTGGTTTTGTACTTGAAAAAAGCGACGGGGAATATCATTTATGCTTACCTTCAGGATAATTGCCCCGTCACGGTCGTTTGTCAATAGTCATCTGTGATGACAAAGGAAAATGACTATGCATGAATTACGACTTATCTTAACTCGGGGTAAATGAGAATTTTGTAAGTTTCTGAAGTGGGCGCGATCGCTCGTTCCACAGCTGCTGACAAATCTTGCAATGCATAGCGATCGCTTATCAATGCCTGCACATCAATGCGTTGGTTAAACACAATATCAGCGGCCAAATTCTGTAGGCGGTAAGACGAACTGTAGCTGCCCATTAAATCAATTTCTCGACGATAGAGAGTATTTGGATTGATGGGAATTTCTACCTCATCAGGAAATTCTGCGAAGAAAAGTATCTTACCACCCTTGCGCGTACAATCAAGGGCTTGAAAGAAAGCTTTTTCGCTGGGAACAGCAAGCAGAGTTGTATCTACACCAAGACCGTTGGTGAGGGCATGGATTTTCGCGACAAGATCGGGATCACGAGCATCAAAAGCCGCCTCTGCACCGACTTCTAAGGCTTTTTCAATGCGAGATGGAAGTAAATCGGTAGTGATCGCTTTTGCTCCGAAATACTTCACCAACATCACAAACATCAAACCAATCGGTCCCGCACCAGTCACCAAAACTGTTTGCCCTGGAGCAATTTGGGCTTTCTTGACCGCCTTGAGGCAGCAGTTGGTCGGTTCCACAAAACTTGCTTCTTCAAAGGTGATCTTGTCGGGGATCGGAATAATTCCGCCATTGCGGACAATATGACCAGGAACCTTAACATAATCAGCAAAGCCTCCACCGCTAGGCGCAAACCCCGCTGTCGTGCAGATATTCTTGTAAGTATCGCACATGGAGAAATTATCGTTCATACAGTAGGCGCAATGCATGCAGGGGATGTGGTGCATCACCGCCACCCGTTGCCCAACTTGCCAACCCGTGACATCGGAACCAATTGCTGCTATTGTCCCAGCCGTTTCATGCCCAAAAATGCGTGGCGGTTCATAAAGGGGATAACGAATTTTTTTGATATCTGACTGACACAACCCCACAACTTGCACTTGTACCAGCACTTCATCCGGTTCTAGTTCGGGTACTGATATTTCCTCGTAAGATAGTTGATTTACGCCTCTAAATACTTGTGCTTTCACCTTAGTTCCCACCTATCAACATTAATATATCTAACATTAGAGGAGTACTTTGAATGATTAATCTTGTGCTTATTGTTGCTTAAAATCTTTTAGTGCGCTAAGGCACCTATCATCCGTAAATATCCAACCGTATGTCTGAATATTGGGACGACATAACTTACAAGAGATCGAGTTTAAAGGCTGGATATTTATTTTTATGGAGCGCCCTAAGAAAGATTTGAGCATCATGTCGGGATGTGACCCCACAACACAGTAGTGTCTTAATTGTGCAATATAAGGCAAGCTGTTAAATATCAGTCAATTAGATGGTTTATCAAACATACATAACTGATGTCTTAGTTGTGGGAGGCGGAACGGGAGGGACTGCTGCAGCGATCCAAGCCGCACGTCGTGGGGTCAAAACTATTCTTGTAAGTGCGGGATCTTGGTTGGGAGGAATGCTGACTTCTGGAGGGGTGTCGGCACCGGATGGCAATGAATTAGAAGCTTTTCAGACTGGTTTGTGGGGAGAATTTTTGCGGGAATTGCAGCATAGACAGCCAGGAGGATTAGACAACTGTTGGGTAAGCTTATTTAGTTACGATCCCCGTATAGGGATGGAGATTTTTGCCGATTGGGTACGAGAGTTGCCACTGCATTGGATGAAGGGACTTGTTCCTTTAGAGGTTGTCCGACAGGGAAACTGTGTCACAGCAGTCCGGTTTGCAAATTTTATTGTCGAAGCCAAAATTATTCTCGATGCTACAGAATTAGGAGATTTACTGGCATTAGCAGAAATCCCTTATCGGTGGGGTTGGGAATTGCAGTCTGAGTGGGGAGAACCCAGTGCACCACGCGATCGCAACAATTTGACTTCCCAATACCCGGTGCAATCTCCAACTTGGGTGGTGCTGATGCAAGATTTTGGTGAAGCTGTTGCTCCAGAAATCAAGAATGCTCCTAACGATAACCCATCGCTGTTTACTGGTGCTTGGGATGGTTATGGTGCGGAGAAATTTTTGAATTATGGACGCTTGCCAGGGGATGTAATTATGATGAACTGGCCCATTCATGGTAATGATTATGGTGAGAAACTGGGACGATTGTTAGACACACAGAAGAGGCAAGAGTTTCTGCAAGAATGCCGCTTTTGGAGTCAAAATTTTGCCTCTTTTATCCAAAAACAACTTGGTCGTCGTTATGGCTTGGCAGAACAAGTCTTTCCTTCCTCCTTTGGTGGAGGCGCTTACGCTTTTCATCCCTACTACAGAGAAAGCCGTCGCTTGGTGGGAGTATCGACTTTACGAGAACAGGATATTTTGCCTGTGGCATTTGGGAGAGTGGCATCTTTGAACAGAGATGCGATCGCTATTGGGAATTACCCCAACGATCACCATTATCCGGGAATTGAATTTCAGGTGCAACCTAAATCCATTCGCTGGGGAGGACGTTGGACGGGGACTCCTTTCACCATTCCCTATAGTTGCCTCATTCCGACAGAAACAGATGGTTTATTGGTGTGTGAAAAGAATATTTCCGTGTCTCATCTTGCTAATGGGGCAACTAGGCTGCAACCTGTTGTTATGGGTATTGGTCAAGCGGCGGGAATGGCTGCTGCTTTGTGCGTTGAATTAAATTTAAGCCCTCGGAATTTACCTGTCAGAACATTGCAAGCAGCTTTGTTACAAGAGGCATCCCCTGTCGCACTTGTGCCTCTGTTTAACTTACTACCTACCCATCCTGATTGGCTGCATTGGCAACTGTATTATTTGGAGAACCCAGATGCCTATCCACAAGACGGTAACTGTCCTTGCTCATTACCTCTTCAGTACTATTACGTTGAACAAAATCACGTGACATTACGGTCAAATAAGTGTTTTAAAGGCACCTTTCATCATTTAGCTCCACAGGATTACAGATTTACCATTACTGCACCAATTGAACACCATGGTCTCTGCGTACACCTGGTCACTGTGCGATCGCACATTGATGAAGAACTACAACTGTGTGTCCAACAGGGAACACTCACAATTTGGGGTCGTCTGAATCTCGCTGCTGATTGGTTACTTGTTGAACATATAGACAGCAAACAAAAAAGATTTTTTCAGTAAAGAACAATACTATTTAGTGAATTCTCCGGATGCACTAAAAGAAACTAAGTATTAGGTAGAAGAGAGTTCCAAAATAAACATCTGCTATGCGTGGTACCATTTCACTTTTAGTCACAAGTCTACTACTTGGTTGTCTCGCTTTTGACTACCAAGCAATGGCATCAGACACACTGCAACCTACTTCTAATTCAACACAATTAGTATCGGGAAGATCCAAACCCAAACCTCCTACTTATCGCGGTAGCGGACGTAGAGATATGGGAGTTTCTGGTGTAGAAATGCCATAATTTAGTCGTAATTACCTTGTTGTCGCACCAACACTGGTTTATGTCTCTTTTTGTAGTTGCAATTGTTGTATGGCAAGGGAATTAAAGTAGTATAATTAACATTTACAATTCCCGATTCCTAGCAACTACATAACAATTGGTATACAAAAACTTAGGCAATAGCTCAGTATTTGCTCTAAAATGCTTCTGTATACATCTTTAGCCATTCAAGTGCTTTAAAAGCGAAGCAAGTATGCGAGTCGGATCATGAGCATACAGTAGCTGCTCAAACAAGCCAAAATCTCCAGATAGCTATGTTCATCTTGTTGAGGAAAAATGTTCACTTGAGCTATTGTATGAAGCTTAAAGTGCATCTATCGTAAACACTTGCATTTTTATCTAGGAAAATAGTTCTATATGTACTAAGTCGCATATTACGCTCTTCAAAGTTGCGTTTCATGCTGATCCTAGTTATAAGTTCGCGCAGACAAAATCATTATGAGTTTGTAGTTGTGCTTTATAACAAAGAGCACAACTACAAAAAAATCTAAAATTTTATGTTTTGTTACATAGCTTAATTTTACACTTCTGTAAAATTACTGATTTTGATTTTGTTCTTTCTTCTCAGTAGCACCAGATATGGATAATGAACAAAAACCAGACGCAAAATTTTGCATCTGGTTTTTGCTTAATTTATCATTCTGACAACTAAATTTTCTGTCATTAATCTCAAGCAGGTTTACGAGCAATCAAATACTTACTCATAAAGTGAATTTGCGTCTCAATATTCTCAAAGCCTGCTTTCTCTAAACGCTCTACCAGGTTATCAGTCATGTAATGCTGATAGTAAGGTTCGTGGAAAGTTTCCGGAAAGCTTTGCATGAAAAATTCCATATCGGGAGAATCACTCATTTGAATTGAGTCACAGATAATAAATGTTCCTCCTGGTTTAGTCACCCTGAAAGCTTCATCTATAACGCTTTGACGCACTGCGGCTGGCAACTCGTGGAAGAGGAAAACAGAAGTCACGGCATGGAAATAGTTATCCAAGTACGGTAATTCTTCAGCATTTGCTTGTATGAGTTGCGGCAATTCTCCAGGAATTTGAGATAACAGTTCGTTTGCTTTACGTAAGTAAGCAGGTGACAAATCTGTTCCATACAGCGATGCTTGAGGCAAAGTTGCCCGAATAAAGCGAATAGTGCGACCGGTTCCACAGGCGACATCTAGGATGCGTACTTGTCGTGGGTGTAGAGATGTTGTACGTAACGTTTGTGCAATTGCTGCCTTCAGGGGAGCAAGAACTCGTCTCCGCATCGCATCCGCAGTACCGCCAAAGAGAATTTCAACCTGCAAGTCGTACAGATTGGCTGACAAATCACTCAAATAGCCATCTGTTTGATGATGAAAATTCTGTACGTAGTATGTGGGATAACCTACAGTATCGACATTGGAAGAAAACTCTTGATATTTTTTCTGCTTAACTCGCTCCCAACGTTGGGATAAATCCAGCAACTCAAGAGGATAGTAACGGAAAAAGTCTTCCCAAGGGTTATCAAACAGGACACTTGTAGGATACACGCCTTGCTCAGCATCTTGCCAATCTACTTCAAGCAGATTCTTCAGTCTCTCTTGAATTTTAGGTATAACCTCAGGTGGGATAGGTTTCGTCTGCGCCTCTTGAGGCGAGATCATATTCATTAGGCGTGTGCCTATCATTTTGTGAGCTAGACCAAAGTAATTTTTGCCCTGTTGGAACGTCTGGTAGCTTAGCTTTGTTAATGTGTCAGACATGAGAATGCTTAGAGTTCTTGTTACCTTTATTCATTTAACTTAAATAATATTAACTAATAAATCATGAGTCTTAAGAAAGGTGTGTGTAGAAACTAACAATATTTCCTTTGTCTGTTGTTATCAGAGCAAAGGAGCCCGATTCCTTCACCAATGATTAGCAGCAAGCGTATCGAGATAGCAATTATTTTTTTGATAAATAATTGTTTTTGTAACATAGACTACAGATTTATTTGTTATAGTATTTATTAGAGGTAAGAAAATAACAGAGAGGGTTTTTATATGTCTACCCAAGAAAAGGCTCGTGCATTAATGATGCGCCACTACCAACTGATCAAGAATCGTCAACAATCTATGCTGGGACGTGCTGGCGAAGAACTGGGTCGTGCTGGAGAAACATCGCACTACTGGAACCCTATTCAAGGAAAAATAGATTATAATACTCGGCTCGCATATGATCGTAGTCATGCCGCAATGAGCTAAAAAAGCCACCCGATCGCTTGGGTGGCTTGAGATAGTGATCTTATTTGTTTGCTAATAGCTATTAAGCATCGTAGTAGAGGGCAAACTCGTAGGGATGGGGACGTAGGCGCATTGGGTTAACTTCATTATCCAGCTTGTAGGAAATCCAAGTTTGAATGAAGTCTTCGGTGAACACACCTGGTTCCGTTAAGAAAGCATGATCCTTCTCTAGTGCTTCCAATGCTAATTCCAAAGAACCCGGAGTTGAAGGAACCTTCGCTAGTTCTTCTGGAGATAGTTCATAGATGTTTTTATCTAAAGGCTGACCTGGATCAATTTTGTTCTTAATACCATCTAAGCCAGCACATAGCATGGCAGCAAAAGCAAGATATGGATTACAAGTAGCGTCAGGACAACGAAACTCTAAGCGCTTAGCTTTGGGGTTGGTGCCAGATAGAGGAATACGGATAGAAGCAGAACGGTTGCCTTGGGAGTAAGCCAAGTTAACTGGTGCTTCATAACCTGGCACTAAGCGCTTGTAAGAGTTGGTGCTGGGATTGGTAAGAGCCAATAGTGCAGGTGCATGTCTGAGGATACCACCAATGTAATGCAGACCCATTTCACTCAATCCAGCATATTTGTCGCCCGCAAACAGTGGTTGACCATCTTTCCAAATTGATTGGTGAGTGTGCATACCAGAACCGTTGTCCTGAAATACTGGCTTGGGCATGAAGGTAATGGTTTTGCCGTATTTCTTACCAACATTTTTGATGACATATTTGTAGGTCATCAGCCAGTCAGCAGCTTCGATCAGCTTACCAAAGCGGAAGCCCAGTTCACACTGACCACCTGTAGCAACTTCATGGTGATGCTTTTCAATTGGGACACCGCACTTTGCCATCACAAGCAGCATTTCTGTCCGGATATCTTGTGAGGTGTCTGTGGGAGCAACTGGGAAGTAACCTTCTTTGTAGCGAGGTTTGTAACCCAAGTTAGGACGTTCTTCTCTGCCGGAATTCCAACGACCTTCTACAGAGTCTACATAGTAGTAGCCTGAGTACTGGTTTTGGTCAAAGCGGACATCATCAAAGATGAAGAATTCCGCTTCTGGACCAAAGAAAGCTGTATCACCAGTGCCTGTTGAAACTAGATAATCTATAGCTTTCTGGGCAATAACACGGGGACAACGATCATAGGGCTGCCCTGTCCGGGGTTCTTGGATGCTACAGATGATGCTTAACGTTGGTTCTTGCATGAACGGGTCAATCCAAACAGTGTTTGGATCTAGTACCATTGCCATGTCTGATTCGTTGATAGCTTTCCAACCCCGGATGCTGGAACCATCAAACGGTACGCCTTCAGTAAAGGAAGTCTCATCAATTTGGTCTCTATGCACTGTCAAGTGCTGCCAAATTCCTGGCATATCGATGAATTTCAGATCGATCATCTGAATGTCTTGGTCTTGAATCATCTTCAAGACTTCTTGTGGGGTTGTCATAGTTACTCCTTGTCTGACAATTTAGTAAAGTAAAACCACAATGATATAACATCCTGACTCTACTCATTTAGAGGAAATTCTGAGATGCCTGAAGTATCATAAAGATCGCAAAATACAACACTTTGTATACTTTGCTACAAATTACTGTTTTTACACGCTATAGTAACCTTTTTTCAACTATAGGACTCATCTTTGATTTTTGAAAAGATACGTAGGGTGTGTTAGCACCGAAAGTACCGTACAGAAACCCAGAGCATGGTATATTAGCGAAACGCTAACTTACCCGACAAATACTTAATTTTGTTCAAAAATCAAACCAGATTGATATAGATGGATATAAATTTAAGCTGATCTTCCACTTAAAATCAAGGATAATTTCCGGTTGATGTTGATCATTAACAGCCTGTAGTGAATACTCTTGGAGATTATAAAGTTCATTTTATCAGGGAGCGGCGAAGGCAACTTTGACATAAAATTTTAGAAGTAGGGCAGAAATGATTTTTGTGTTGAAGCTTATTTTAAGAAGTGTCACAAAAAGTCGCAGTTGCATAAAAACAGTCAGATAAATATCAAACTACAGATAGCTATTGATTGGGAGAACTAAAGAATGCGAGACGCAGTTACAAGCTTAATTAAGAATTATGACATTGCTGGACGCTATTTCGACAGAAATGCGCTGGATGATCTCAAGTCTTATTTTGAAAGCGGTACGGCAAGAGTTCAAGCTGCAGCCGCAATCAATTCTAATGCGGCAGCAATTGTCAAGCAGGCTGGTTTAACGTTGTTTGAAGAGCAGCCAGAGTTGATCCGTCCTGGTGGAAATGCGTACACAACTCGTCGTTATGCGGCTTGTCTGCGGGATATGGATTACTACCTGCGCTATGCTACTTATGCGATCGTTGCCGGTAATATGGATGTATTGAACGAGCGTGTACTACAAGGACTGCGGGAAACCTATAATTCTCTAGGTGTACCAATTAGTCCAACGGTTAGCGGTATCCAAATCATGAAGGATATTGTTAAGCAGCAAATGGCAACATTAGGTGTCACTAATACGAGTTTTGTGGATGAACCTTTTGATTATATGACTCGGGAGTTGAGTGAACAAGATATTTAAGAGTCGGCATTGAGCCTAAAGCTCTCCATTATCGACATTACTCATGTGTACATAACTTGCACCAAGTGAGTTCAAAGCTAATAGCTGAATTCTCCTCAGGAGGTTTAGAATAGAGCGAGTCTCCTGATGATGGGAAACTCGCTTTTTTTATGAACCGCCAAGACGCCAAGGAAGCCAAGAGAAGAAAGGAAAGATTGGATGTTTTGTTGGTGGAGTTGAATTTATGTTCGTCTCGCCAACAAGCACAGCGCTTAATTCAGGCGGGGGAAGTGCTTGTTAACGATGTGGTGGTTGATAAGCCGGGAATGGACGTTGAGAGTTTGGCTGTAATTAAGGTGAAGCAGCGATCGCGCTTTGTCTCTAGAGGCGGGGAGAAGTTGGCGAAAGCAATGGATGTGTTTGCGATTTCTGTAGAAGGACGCATTTGTCTGGATGGCGGAATTTCTACGGGCGGTTTTACTGATTGTCTGTTGCAAGCTGGAGCAAAGTTGGTCTATGGTGTGGATGTTGGTTACGGACAGGTTGACTGGCGTTTGCGAAATGACGATCGCGTGATTTTACGAGAACGCACGAATTTACGATATCTGATGCCAGATGAGTTGTATGGCGATTCTTCCTCGGCTGATTTAGTGGTTGTGGATGTATCGTTTATATCTTTAACGAAAATTTTGCCTGCTTTGTGGCAACTCTTGCAGTCTCCTCGTGAAGCGGTGTTGCTGGTGAAACCACAGTTTGAAGTGGGGAAAAATCGTGTGGGGAAAAAAGGTGTTGTCCGCAATCTTCAAGATCAAGCTGATGCTATTTTTCAAGTACTGCAGGTGGCTGGTGAGCTTGGATGGTATTATAAGGGTTTAACTTGGTCGCCTCTGACTGGTCCGGCAGGAAATATAGAATATTTGTTATGGTTAGAGATGGAAAGTGAAACACCTTCTCCTGATTTGGAGGCAATTCAACAAGTGACTCAATCAGCTGCACACTTTTTCGCTTAAACTAATTAGTGATGAGCAATTTAGCTTAAATATTTTTCTAAATCCTGCCGCAAACGATACATAATTGTATTTGGCTCTACTTCGGAGAGAATTTCTGCAATCACCGTACTCGCACCTAATTCTCCCCAAGTACAACCTTTTTCTAAATAGGCTTGCGCTGCTTTACCTACGACGTACGCACCATAACCGGCGATCCCAGCTTGGGCTAATGCACTACCAGCATAAGCAGTTATATTTGTGGGATTGTCAACCGTCGCAATTGCTGTTGCACTTTTACCCAAACCCAAAAGTAAACCACTGCCTAATTCTCCTAGAAGTAAGCCACCACTACTGAATAAAATTGTTTTTAAAATCTTTCCGGCTTCATAACCAGTCATTGGTAAATTGTACAACCGTGCTAGAGAGCGAATTAAAACTAAGTCTGCTACAGTTCCGCCCAAGACATCTACGAAAGCGATGGGATTTAGCCCTACTGCTAAAGCTTTATATCTGGTAAACTGCCAAATGAGGTCTTCTGTTTCTTTTTGCCGGAGATCGATAGTTTTTTGCGCGATCGCTTCTTCTACGTCTTTGGCTTGGATGAGTGCATTTAAAGCTAGTAGCGATCGCCCTTCTCGATTGAGAATTTTCAGAATTGTTTGTTTGAGTTCATCTATCTGCGGTGGTGGTGTTTCTAATTCGTAGGTTACATTTCCATTACTCCACTCAACGCGTACTTCCATCGGTGCAGGTTCCGCCGCCACCATTACTATTTCATCAGGTTGTAAAGGGGTAGCTGTAAAACCTACAGTTAATTCAGGAGTTACATCTATGATGTCATCCTTTATCTGTCCCCCCGCCAACTGTTTTAAATTTCTGTAAATTGCTTCAATATCTGTATCTGGGTACAGGTCGATTTTATTAAACACTAAAATCAACGGTTTCTGAGCCTGGCGCAACTTATGTAATGCGCGATACTCTATTCTGGTAATATCACCCGACACTACAAATAAAATTAAATCTGCTTGACGCGCAACATCTCGCGCCATTTGCGCTCTTGATTCTCCAGCAATTTCATCTAATCCAGGAGTATCAATTAACTCTACTTGGACTTTACCACCAGGATTCCAATATATAGAACGCGGGTATTGAGTGACACCATTAAGTGGTCCTGTTTGCAAAACCTTTTGTCCTAACAGGGCATTCAAAACAGCGGACTTACCACGGCTAACTAGCCCGAAGGCGGCAATACGAATTATATTATTGTCTAGTTTATTGAGTGTAGAGGTCAAAGCCTCTAATTCAGGTTTGACTAAACCAGCTAATTGGGAATTTGATGAGACTCCTGATTTACGAAGGTTTCCATACCAAGAGAGTGCTTGTCTGAGACTAGCACGAGCACGGTTTAAATGAGTTTCTTGTATGTTTTTTGGCACTATTGTTAGGTTGATTCAATGCTAGACCAATTTTAAACAAGCTATATCAATCCTAAATCATTAGTAGAGCGAGAGGTTTTTCAATGATTAACAATCAAAGGTGATTCAAAACTGTTTTATGAGAAAAAATATCATTTATGTCCTTAGATAGCTGGCAACACTGAGTTCTAAAGTTATAATATAAATCTACATATACTGATTTTGATGCTTTCTCATTGGTAAACACTAGGTGTAAAGTCTGATATCACAGTAGCTAAGTAAAAAATGCTAACTGAATCAACAAGAGATATCATACATCTGGAAAAACATGCGGGAGAGTGTCCGGATTTCGGGGTGTTTAGCAAAAGGTCTATAGTCAATGCTTCAAGAAAGAATCACCGATGCAGTCCGCGTTAATGCGAGAAGAACGGATGCATTCGATATTTTCAACTTCAAACATTACATTGGACCAAATCCCTATTTGAATACAGGGGCACTGGTAGCAGATTTTGCTCTGACTGGGAATCAGAAACCATTGCAGATAGAGGGGTATGTCTCAATTATTAGCGATCGCTATCCGTACATACGCGATGAAACACATGAGTCTTACGCCCATTTATTTGCCAGAACTGTGTCAGAAGTCGCAAAGCTTGACATGGGTTTGCACGTTGATCGGTGGAGTGTGAAGCCATATAAGGATTATGCTCGAATTAGCGTCCAGTCACTCCATGAACGTACAATTCGTTCTGTTATCTACTTCGTTTGGGATTGGTTTGAAGCCATGACTCAAGACGAAGACGTGAACTTTTCTGAACAGATGATCACGCTTCAAAAAAGATTCCGTGATTCTGTTTATGGGGGTCCAACAGTTTATACCTTATTACGAACAGCAGCCTACAAAGGTATTCCCACCTTTTATCTGCCGAACGAAGGGTTGATGCAGTACGGCTATGGGAAAAAACAAGTTCGTGGTATTGCAACGACATTTGACTGTGATAGTCATGCGGATTCCGACTTCACAACTCGTAAAGATGATTGCAAGGCATTCTTAAAAACATTGGGTTTCCCAGTACCAAATGGTGACATTGTTTTTTCCGAAAGAGAAGCCTTTGAGGTGGCAAGAGAAATTGGGTACCCTGTTGCCGTCAAGCCTGTAGCTGGTCACAAAGGAATTGGTGTGACAGCAGAAGTGCGAGATGGTGCAGAATTGGAACTAGCTTTTGAGCGGGCAGTTAATGCCATTCCAGAAAACGAACCGACACGTGTCATAGTTGAGAAAAGCATTTCTGGGGCAGATTTTCGCTTGCTATGTGTTAATGGAAAATTTGTTGCCGCCACGGAACGTCGTCCTGCATGGATTGTAGGTGATGGACACTCTACAATCAACGAGTTAATCAGAAAGGAAAACCGAACACCAGCACGTTTAGATACACCAACATCACCGATGAGTAAAATTCAGTGTGATGAGGCGATGGAACAGTATCTCAAGCAACAGCGTTTGTCGTTAGACAGCGTGATTGAGAATGATCGCATGGTTTATCTTCGCAAAGTTGCTAATCTTTCATCTGGTGGTGTAAGTATTGATGCTACGCGAACTATTCACCCTGAAAATATTATGTTGGCGCAAGACATTGCCCAACACTTCCGCTTAACTTGTCTTGGGATTGATGTCATTGCCCAAAATCTCAGCGAATCATGGACGTCCGGAAACTTCGCCATCTTGGAAATCAATGCTGCACCCGGTGTTTTAATGCATCTTAACCCTGCTATTGGTGAAAGCGTTGAAGTCCCTTCAAACATTTTGGAAACTTTCTTTAAGTCTGGTAACGATGCCAGAATACCAATTATCACTTTTAACCGCATCTCAGTTCAAGAACTTCAAGATACTATTGACCATATTCTTTTGCAACACCCTGACTGGACGATAGGCGCAGTTTGTCGCGATGCAGTTTTCATCAATCGTTCGCCAAAAATCTTGAATAATGATTATAGTACAAATCTTCTCAGCTTACTACGCAATCCCAAACTTGATTTGCTCATTGCTGAATACTCAGAAGATATTTTAGAAGATGAGGGTATGTTTTACTATGGTAGTAACATGGTAATTCTGAATAATCCTACCGAAATAGAGATGACATTGGCACGGGATGTCTTCGATGAATCGACCGTTGTGATTAAACGAGAAAAGAATATTTCTCTAAAACGAAAGGGTGTGATTGAAGAGTACTCTTTGGGAGAAGAGGTCCCATTTTCTCAAGTTTATTTGGAGGAAATTGGGACAATTTTGTAAAATCACCAAAAGTGCTTGTTGTTTTTCTAAGGCTGTAATCGCCTTTTTAATCCGCTCAAATCGAGCTAATTTATCCTGTTCAGTATCTTTGGCTCTTTGTCTAGGTAAATCGTTCTTCCAAAGCAGAAAGTGCAAGGTCTTTTTCTAGGTTCCCCGCTTTAGCCTCCGAAATTCCGAGTTCGGTCACTAGGGGCAGGTAAGGAGTCACCTCTGAGTTTGAGGGGGAGGGCTTGCACCTCAATCCTGTCTGGAGTTCAACCATTTCTGGTTGGATTACCTATTTACGGGCTGGTTACTGAGATTCAGTAATCAACGAATCGCACACCAACTTAGGGTCATAAGTTGGTAATTTAGGGAATAACCTCAAATGCCTTTGTTCGCTGGAAACGATAAATATAAAAATCGCTGTCCAGTGAGAAAATTCGACTGATATTTAACGTCTCGGCAGCAGAGACAAGGGACGCATCTGCCAAATCCATCGGCACGTCCTGATACTGCCTCATTAGTTCCCGCATTCTTTGTGGCTCATCAATACCTGATGTATGCAAGAAGAGAGCTTTCCGTTCAATAAATTGCCACAGAATATCCTGGGCAAACCAACCCCGTAACTGATGAAGGAAATACATAGCTTCTGTAAAACAGCACCATGTTGTGACCAGGGGACTGGTTATCTTTTGATAGGCTTCGACACAACGATGATGTGATTCTCCTTGTCCCGCATCAATCAAAGCAATCAACGGTGCAGTATCAACCAGGATCACGGTCTGCGAATACCTTGCTTGGCAAGTTTACTGGCGATCGCCTCACCGAAGACCGTTTTCTCATAAGAAGAAGAAGTTTCAGTCTGACTGTTAATAGACCCAACCAAATCTGATAGCAAAACGGCAAGTGGTCTTTGCTGGTCAACATCTGACGACAACTGTGAGGCAATCCAGTCAGCAGGCGTTACTCCTTCGGTTTTTGCAACAGCCAGCAGGTGACAATAAACATCTTCTGGCAGAGAAATAAAATGTTCTCTCATACGATAAACTTTCTCTGATTTTCCTCTTTTATCATACTCATGTGTTTACCTCAATCGCTAGTTGCTTAGGAAAGGCTATATAAGTTTCTTTCTGCTAAGTTATGGCAACTCAACAAACTCGCTGGCGTCAATTACATCGAACCTTGGCACCAATTATGGTGTTACCAATTCTACTTACGCTGATCACTGGTTCTCTGTTTCAAATCGCTGATCTTGCTGGTCAGAAGAATAATTTTCGCTTGTTACTAGCTTTACACAAAGGTCACTGGCGCATTCTTCATGTAGAAGCGATGTACCCCTTTCTCAATGCCTTAGGCTTACTTGTTATGGCAGTTACTGGGATTGGTATGTGCTTGCCATTTCCTTCTGCCAAGTATTCTTAAACAGCTTAAATAGAAAGCTTTTCAGGATATGTGGAAAAAGTTTGGGACCGGGTAGAAAAATAATACCCAATTGCTGCATTAATCCTAGCACATCTCCTTGCCCCCAATGCTCGATAATTTTGCCGTCTTGAATGCGATCTATGTGCATGATTGATAGCTTAATTTGCTTGCCTGTTGCGGGAAGACCTTGAAAATCACCAAGATGTGTAGCCGTGAACGTCCCGCAAGTAACTACTTTATCGCCCTCAACAATGATTTCCTCAAATATGTGTTGACCGTTGGTAAACGCTAAATAGAACGCCATACCGAACTGTTTGAAACCATTAGCATTAAGCGGTTGAGGGACACCAGCGATGTGAGCAACAAAATTGGGTGACAGAAGCATTGATGCTAATTCAATATTCCGATTGTCAAAAGCTTTATAAAATTCGAGAGCTATGGCTTTATTTTGTTCTGTTAACATGAGAATGGTTTTGTTTCATGTAGCTTAACAACCAACCTGCCACAGTTGCCCTTCGAGTTTGCCGAGGTCCAAATTCACCAATTTTGTATCCTTTGAAACCTAGTTGTTCTTTAAGGAGTTGTTTGTTCTGTGGAGGAATAGAACGAGCCAACTTGACCGTTGGGGGGCGATTAGCGATAAAATCTGGTGGTTGTGCGTACTCATCTCGCCACTCTTGTGTCACTTCTTGAGTATCCCACTGTTCAGAGGAGGAGTCGTAGCGGTATCCCAAGTAGTGCCATACCAACTGGTTCACAGTTGCATCATTAATTTCCTCATTGATAATAGCCCAAATGGTTTCTGTATTAAGTAATGGTAAAAGCATAAGTCATAGGGGAGAAAATTTAAAACTCCTGGCTCCTGAATTCTAATTCCTGTCTCTTAATCTCCTGTATCTCTAGTTCTTATGGGTAATGGAACTAAAAATTGCTTAGTGTGTAGTAAACACGGTAAACTGGGAATAATCAAGACTTAACCAGTTGATGGATAATTCTACACCACAATTAGAACAAATTCGTGCCCATGTCATCATTTCTGGCAAAGTCCAAGGGGTAGGCTATCGCTATGCCACTATGGATACAGCTAGTCAGTTGAGGTTAAGCGGTTGGGTGCGGAATCTCCCAGATCGTCGAGTGGAAGCAGTCTTTGAAGGTAACCGAAAGGTTGTGGAAGAGATGATTCGCTGGTGTTATCAGGGTCCACCTGCTGCGATGGTAAAAGATGTTATGGTGGCGTATGAAGAGTTGGAAGGGTTACAGGGATTTGACGTTAGATAGATTTTGTTTGTTGTTTGTTAATCGTTGATAGATGATAGTTGATATACTAACAATCAACTATCATCTACTAACTACTAAATATTAACCAATTTAAAGATAAGCGATTTACTCGTCCATTTCTTTCATTGTCGCTAATGCTGAAGGAGACCATTTACTGAGATAGCGAAATATCCAGTATTTAAATACAGTATTTAAAATCACAGGAAATGTTGCAATAAATAAAAATATTGCGTTTCTATTTGCCGGTAGTCCTAAATGTTCTGCCGTCCCTTCTAAAAGAACTTCCCATCCATGTGGTGAGTGGAATCCGACAAATATATCTGTTGATAAAATAATTATAAAAGCTTTGGCGCTATCGCTAATACCGTAGACGATCTCATCCATAAACGACTTCACAATCGCAATTTCTCTTCTACTTGTAGCAACGATGATACCAAAAGCAAAAAGTGAGATGACATCAGCAAATACATTGCTAATAGCATGAGTACTTTTCTCGCGAAATTCCTCGACTAGCTCGAGCGCTTTCTCTTTTATTTGTTCTTCTTTTTCTTCTATCGAGAGCTGTGGTGCTTTGGTTATAAGACTTTTGAACTGTAGTTTCTTCTCAAAAGTCTTTAATTCTTGGAAAGCTTCTTCCTCCATTTCGGAATTTAGAAAAACATGAGATTTGCTCTCACCTTGTATTCGATCTACTATCGGTTTTACTAGAAAATGTTTGGATACATTTTGAGTTAAAACTGGTACAAGAATAAGTAGGACTAAAAATCTTACAGCAGATCTCGTTTTATTTCTAGAAATCCGGAAATTCCTAACAAATTGCTGTTCTCCTTGAGGAGAAAGATCTGCTTTAATTCTATCAATTGTTCTGCCGATGGACCTTGGTAATACACCAGTTTTATCGGATTTAGGTCTATTTTTAGGAGGGGCTGTATCATTTAAAATCGGCTGTCGAAATATTACCTCTTGGTTTACTGGCGCAGGTTGTTCGATGGGCACGATCGCGCTTTCTATCAATTCATCGTGAGGAATATACTTGGCTATAACATCATCAATGAACTTGAGCTTGTCTAAAAATACGGAATTGGATGTATTTAATAGCGAACGACTCAGCCGAAACTCTGCCAGCTTCACCTTGATAATACTTAAGTTTTTAGCAAGGTAGACTTGCCAATAGCTCATGACACTTTCAGTATAATCAGCAGACTCAGGTGATATTTTTTGACCAGCAAAATGCTCAAGTTCAATATTTTTAATAATTTGAGCAGACTGATATGCTTCCAACAGCGATCTCTCTGGTGTTGCCAAAAACCGTTGATTACCAAACTGTAAGTATCCTCTAATTTTTTTGCGAAGCAACGCTGTATTTGTTGTGAAAGAATCTTTCATGGCAGACGTTTTTGAATATATATTAAGCTGTTGTACCAGTGGAGATGCACTATGGTGCTTCTCCAAAGCGCTCATCATTCTGAGTTTACACTGTTTATTCGTTTAGGTTAGGTAGGCTTGACAAGAATCACTATTTAACTGCTTACTTGTGAGTATCAGCTTGTGTAAGAAGGAACTGATGAAAAGCCACATCAAGTTTAGCCATTTAACCATCACTCTCAGTACCTATGCACCTTAACGAACAAGTATCGCAAGAAAAGTGTAGTTGTTAGCCTTAACAGTTAGATTGTCTTGAAAATAGTCTTTTAGCTAAGATTTATGTATAACTTTTGGTTGATGTCCCTTGGCTCTATTTACGCCAAAGCTTTCAACTATTGACTATTTTTGGAAGTAACTGCGGATGATTGAGTTGCCAAAAATGTAAAATTTGCTTTCCAACCAATTGAGGGTAAAAGTGATGAAAAAAATGATACCCTGTAGGGCATTCCCAAAGTTTATCTTCTGGCTTTAACCACGTCAGCCACTCATGCAATACAGGTGGATGGACAACTGGATCAGTCTTGCTGCCACACACCATTAGTGGTACAGAAACTTGTCCTTTAGGTAAATTCGCTAACCTAAAAAGTGAGTGAACAGAAGGGGATTCTTCTAAATCTCTCTCTAGGGCGATCGCTAACTTCTTAGTAGAGTAATGATGTTTATTCCCAAACAGACTGCGAACGGTGTTGACTAAAACTTGCTCGCGGGTTATCGGTAAAAGTTGTCGCTGAATGTAATAGTGGGTATGCCAAGTCGTTGCAGGTTGAGCCGCTACAGCTAATAGGGTTAATGACTGTACTTGTTGAGGATATTGACGGGCAAAGATTAAACCCACTATACCGCTAATTCCGTGACCTACCAAATGAACTGGGCGATCGCAAGACCGTATACAATCATATAACAATGCCACCGCTTTATCTATAGAACTAGCTTCATCTTTGGTTTGGCGGTACTCCCACCGAGCAATATTCAAGTATTTAGATAAGTTACGCAGTAATGGTTGGTCAAAATATTTCAAACTAGGACTGGCACTTAACCATAAAACATCAAATGAATAAGACATAATGCCTCTATTGAACTATATAACTTTATAACTTATATGTTATGAAAATTAAATTACAAGTTATGAATTGAAGAGTAATTTTAGTAACATCGATATTCGGTGTAGATGCGAAAATACTGTACTCGTCAAACTCAATGCATTTTATTTTGTCTGTATCCCTATCAAAAAAGCATAGTTTGTCAATCAAGTTAGTATTTAGTATATTTTTTTCTAGGAGTCTACAAAAACAGGAAGATTTATGAATATAAATCAGATTGGTCAGGTTGCACTTGCACTGCTAACTACGTTCGGACTGAAGCTACTCGGTGCCATCCTCATATGGCTTATTGGTCAGCGATTGATTGACTTCGGTCTCAGGCTGATCAGACGTGCTTTCAGAAACCAGCTCATCGATTCAACAATCGTTAATTACCTTATCAATATCATTTCCATAACGCTGAGAGTCATCCTCATCGTTTCACTTCTCGGCTTCTTTGGTGTCGAAACCACTTCCTTCGCAGCATTGTTAGCAGCTGCAGGTATTGCTATTGGTGCCGCATGGGGTGGATTGCTCGCGAACTTTGCGGCGGGTGCTTTCTTAATTATTTTCCGACCGTTCAAAGTTGGTGACTTTGTCAAAGCTGGAGGCGTTACAGGAACTGTCAAGGAAATTGGACTATTTACAACTAGTCTCGACATGCCAGACAATGTGTTAACAATTATCGGTAATAACAAAATATTCGCTGATAATATCCAAAATTATTCTGCAAATCCTTACCGTCGTGTCGATCTAGTTGCTCAACTTCATCACAATGTTGATCACAACCAAGCTATCCATTATCTGAAAGCAAAAATTAGCCAAATTCCGAATGTTCTGACAAATCCAGCACCAGATGTAGAAATTTTGGAGTTCAACTTAGCGGGACCAATATTGGCAGTTCGTCCTTATTGTAATAACGACCACTACTGGCAAGTCTATTTCGATACTAACAAAACTATCCGCGAAACTTTTGGTGAGGCGGGGTTTCCAGTTCCTGAACACAGTTATGCAATTAGTAGTTTACCAAACAATTTGAGAGATAACACGATCAACTCGCCATTTAAGGCAAACTAATTCTTTTGTTGTTAATAGTTAACAGTTAACTGTTAACTATTAACGTACTTAAATAAAAAGGAATTATAAATTACGTATTTATGACCTAAACTGTATTGAACAATTGTGTATAAACAGCACAAACGGAGACTCGTCAATAAATTCTATAGGTTCTCGTTTGAGTCACATAAAGAAGGTCTTCAATGCTCAGACGCTTGACTCATGGGCTTGCTGGGTGGAATTTGCTCAATCGTAATCAAAGCTTCCATTACCGACTTAGCAATAGGTGCGGCGACAGTACCACCAAAGGCATTTTTTCCCTTCGGCTCATCTACCAATGCCAGTACTACATAGCGGGGTGATTCTACAGGTAATATACCTAAGAAACTGGTAATGTAAGCATCAGTGATATAGCCACCACCCGAACCCCTGGCTTTTTGGGCTGTGCCAGTTTTGCCTGCGATGCGATAGCCGGCAATTTGTGATGCTTTTCCAGTTCCATCATCAACCACTGTTTCCATCATTTCCACAACCTTTTGACTTGTCGCGGGTGAAAAAATTTGAGTTGGTACTGACAGATTTGGTGAGTAATGCATTTGTCCTTTACTATCCACTAACCCCCGGACTACGTGAGGCATAACTAATTTGCCTCCATTCGCCAAAGCTGCTTGCATTTGCATCAGCTGCAATGGTGTTAGAGAAAATCCTTGCCCAAAGGAGGTTGTTGCTGGTTCTATTGGTACAGAGACAAATTCTTCTTGGCTTTTTAACTGACTGCTGACTGCAAAAGGTAAATCTGTATAGACACTTTGCCCTAGCCCCAGTTTTTGCAACCAGCCGTAGTAGACTGAGGGTTGTATTTTTTGCATGATTTGCACCATGCCGACGTTGCTAGAATACTGTATAATTTGAGCAATGTTTAACCGTCCGTAACGTTTGTTTTCAGCATTTTTGATAATTCGGTCAGTCACTCGAATAAAACCTGGATCTTTGAACACATTATTAGGTTCGATCGCACCAGTTTCTAAAGCGATCGCGACATTAAGCGGTTTAAAGGTGGAACCTGGTTCATAAAGATCTGCCACTGTCCAGTTTTTAAACAATGAGATATCGGCTTTAGAGTATTCATTTGGGTTATAGGTTGGCTGAGTCACCATAGCAAGCAGCGAACCATCCCAAGCATCCATGACAATAACCGTCCCTCGCTTGGCGTGGAATTTTTCCATCTGCTGCTTGAGAGCAGATCGCGCAACTCGTTGCAGACGGCTGTCAATAGTCAGTTGCAGTTGCAGATCGTCAAAATGCAAAAAACCATCCGGAGCATGATCTGGCATGAGAGAGCCGTTACCTGCACGACTGAGGCGCACCATTTGTACGGAACGTTCTAGCATTTTTTCTTGGCTATACTCCACCCCAGCTTGACCGCGACGGTCAATGTTAACATAGCCCACTACTTCAGCCACTAAATCTTGTTCTGGGTAAAATCTGGAGTATTTTTGAATCAACTCTAAGCCATTCAGGTGCAATGAGGCAATCCGATCAGCATTTTCTTCCGGTATGCCAGTAGCAAGAGTGATACCGCTTCTTTTTCCTTGAAACTTCTTCTCTATATCAATTTGATCTTGATCGAGGATTGATGCCAACTGCTGTGCGATCTGTTCTGCCGACTTTTCAAACAGCTTGGGATGAGCGTACAAAGTATAAACAGGACGGTCAATTGCCAACACATTACTATTACGATCAACCACTGGGCGACGGGGCATAAAAGGTCGCAAATTCACCATCTGTTGGTTGCGTGCTTTCTGCGTTAACTTTGGTCCACTGACAATTTGCAGGTGGTATAAGTTTATTCCTAGCCCTATCCCAGCAGCAATCAAGAGACTCCAAATAATGAAAACTCGATGTTTGGTACTGGGAAGCTCGTCACGGGCTTTGCTCGCGAGCAAGGTTGAAGTGCTTTGCTCTGGCTCTTTTCGTTGTAGCAATTCGCGGCGAAGGAGCGTTGTTGGCGCTGGCTTGTTAGGAAATAGACTTGATAACCATCTTCTCCAACCCTTCTGCTTTTGCCCTGTTGATTTCGCAGATCGTAAATTTTTCAATTTTCTTCTGCTGGATGACTTCTGCATAAAGGGTGTCCTTTGTCGAATTGCTTAGGGGTGGTATTAATCTAATAGCCGAGGGGATTAACGCTCTGCTGTTGTGTTTCGGTTGGCTTTGTGGTTGGAGGTGTAGGGTTAGAATCAATAGGTGCTGGATTCATGAAAATCATTGTTGCAGGAGTTGGCGATACGAGCTTTGCTGAGGGTTGGGATGCTTCTTGTGCAATTTTGTTTTTCAGCACCTCATTTTTTGTCTTCAATTCTCGCTCTTGGCGTTGTAGGTTTTGCAGTTGACGATAAGATTGACTCCACAATTGTTGGGAATATACTGTCCAACCATAAACCACGAGTGCCGCCAACACTAATACAAACGCTATAGCGGAAGAATAAAAATGTATTGCTTGCCAACGCAGTAACCACTCTGGTATCTTTCCAGAAGCAGGTATTGTCGGGATAAGTGGTGTTGTGGGAATTTTATTTTGGGCAGCCTCTTTAGGTAACTTTTGTGTAGGAGAGGAACGTTGCTGCTTTTTAGAAAAAACTTCCGTAGATACTTGGGGGCGAGGAAATTGTGGCTTTTTTAAAGGACGGGAACGTTGACGCATAGCTGGTTCCTGTCGGGAGAAATCTTGATTGGGGGAAACCTCACCAAATTTCTGAGTTTTCAGAGAAGCATTTGAGGAGGACTCTGGTATGGATGGCAGCGATGCTTTGTCATGGGATGACATCTTCCGGTATTGGACACGGGGGGTTCCATCGTTCGTCTGTGATTGCGATCGCAACCAGCGATCATTTGCAGAAACATCTGATTTGCGCTTCAAAGCCATAGCTTGTAAAAATACTGTTCTGTAAAATTTAATTTGTCTATTTTCGTTGCTGTGGTTAATATCACCTTCAATGAAATGCAATATTGAAGAGGTAAATGTGCTGCACCTCTGGCGTTCAAGCATCGCACTTTTAAGTATGCCAATGCAATGTAAAAACAGGCAAGTGTACCCCAGAGAACAATCTTTAGTATGATAGCGTTGATATGGTGATCGACAATCTTACCCTAAGGACATATAATAAGTCGCTTGCGGCAAAATAATATGTGGGTCTGCGTTAAAGAGTTAAAGTATAACTTGTATACCATAGTTTTGAAATAAAAAAAAAAAAAGCAACAAATAAGGTATCGTATTCAACAGGCTAAAATTGTATTGGCCAGAATTTGGTGAAAGAGGAGTCATGAAAATAAAAATCTTTGGTTTTGCTTTAATGCTAGGTTTAGCAACAATTCTCGGCGCTTGCGAAAGTGGCGGTGGTGGTGGTGATAGCTCACCCTCAGCAACGTCTAGCGCAACTCCTGGTGCTGAACCGACTGAGAGTGGTGCTGCTACTCCCGGTGGTGCAATGACAAACACTCCTGGTGGTGCAATGACAAGCACTCCTGGTGGTGCGATGACAAATACTCCCGGTGGTGCAATGACAAGCACTCCTGGCAGTGCGATGACAAACACTCCTGGCAGTGCAATGTCAACAACTCCCGCAACAACAACGACTCCTAAGGCTAAAGCTACTAAGAAACCTTAGGTATAGTTTGAGACCAGCGCGAAACAAGTTGATAAAATTAATCTTTGCTGCTGAAAAGCCCACCAAAACTTTTTTTTGTTAAAGGTGGGATAGAAGTGATGCTCCTGCTAACTACAGGGAGTGAAAATTTATCAAGTCTTTGTTGTTGAAGATTTGTAGCTAAAACGTCCGGTTTCCTTGAGGAACCGGATTTATCGTAATTGTCATGATTTACTCATAAATAATCTATTATGAGAAGCTTGTTTCCAAAATTTAATCAAACTTGTAAATTAAAATGAAGTATTGAAGACAACATATTCAATAAAAACTTATATACTGCGTGAGGTTTAATTGTGCGTCCACCAATTGTTTCCCAAGGAGATTTGCATTCCTCATTGAGTCCAAGACAAACCGAAAATCCCATCCAGTCCCATGTCTCTAAATCGTCAATTGTGGCGTCTCAACGTGCTTCTGGTGGTTTTGCTTTGCTTGACAGCCTTAAACGCCATGGTGTCGAGTATATTTTCGGCTATCCAGGTGGTGCAATTTTACCAATCTACGACGATTTGTATAAGGTAGAAGCAACTGGTGGAATTAAGCACATCCTGGTAAGACACGAGCAAGGCGCAGCACACGCTGCTGATGGTTATGCCCGCGCTACAGGCAAGCCAGGAGTATGTTTTGGCACTTCTGGTCCTGGGGCAACTAATTTGGTCACGGGTATTGCTACCGCGTATATGGACTCAATCCCGATGGTGATTGTGACAGGACAGGTTTCACGGGCCGTCATCGGTTCGGATGCGTTTCAAGAAACAGATATTTACGGAATCACGCTACCGATTGTCAAGCATTCGTATGTTGTGCGCGACTCACAAGATATGGCGCGAATTGTTGCTGAAGCCTTCCACATCGCTACAACGGGACGTCCGGGACCAGTTTTGATTGATGTTCCTAAAGATGTGGCAACTGAACAATTTGACTACGTACCTGTGGCACCAGGTTCGGTAAAGTTACCAGGATATCGTCCTACAGTGAAGGGGAATCCCCGGCAGATCGTTGCCGCAATACAGTTGATTTGTGAAAGTCGTCGTCCTCTACTTTATGTAGGTGGCGGTGCGATCGCTTCCAGTGCTCATGAGGAAATAAAACAACTCGCAGAACTTTTCAATATCCCCGTCACCACAACATTGATGGGCATCGGTGCTTTTGACGAACATCATCCTCTGTCTGTAGGAATGTTGGGAATGCACGGTACTGCCTACGCCAACTTCGCCGTCACTGATTGCGACTTGTTGATTTGTGTCGGTGCCAGATTTGATGATCGCGTCACTAGTAAGTTGGATGAATTTGCCAGTCACGCAAAAGTTATTCACATTGATGTCGATCCAGCAGAAGTTGGCAAAAACCGCATCCCCGAAGTCCCGATCGTCGGCGATGTTCGGAAAGTTTTGACTGAATTGTTAAAGCGATGTCAGGAAGCAAGTATCAAGGGAACACCCAACCAAACACAAGAATGGCTAAAGCTGATCAACCGTTGGAAGGAAGAGTATCCTCTAGTTGTACCACATCCAACAGACAGCATCTCGCCGCAAGAGGTGATTGTAGAAATCGCAACCCAAGCACCTGACGCTTACTACACCACAGATGTCGGTCAACATCAAATGTGGTCAGCACAATTCCTGAACAATGGTCCCCGACGCTGGATTTCTAGCGGTGGTTTGGGAACTATGGGTTTCGGTTTGCCTGCGGCAATGGGTGCGAAAGTAGCGTTTCCCGATGAGGAAGTTATTTGTATCAGTGGCGATGCCAGCTTCCAAATGAATTTACAGGAATTGGGCACGTTTGCACAGTATGGCATAAATGTCAAGACTGTAATTATTAATAATGGCTGGCAGGGAATGGTGCGGCAATGGCAGCAAGCCTTTTACGGCGAACGGTACTCATGCTCAAATATGCAAGTAGGAATGCCAGACATTGAGTTGTTGGCAAAGGCTTATGGACTTAAGGGCATGGTAATTAGCGATCGCACTCAGTTAAAAGATGCGATCGCGACAATGCTGGCACATAATGGTCCAGTTATCTTGAACGTGCATGTAACTAGAGACGAAAACTGTTACCCCATGATCCCAGCAGGTAAGACTAACGCTCAAATGATTGGCTTGCCTCGCCAGCCACAAAAAGAGTTATTAGAACCAGTCTATTGCAGTAACTGCTCTGCAAAAAACCCACCTAATAATAACTTCTGTCCTGAGTGTGGTACGAAGTTGTAAAAAAGTTCATCTTCAACCGTAGGTGAGGCCTATGCTTTACCTACGGTGAAGAGTAAAACTTACAAAGAAAGGCAGAGGGCAGAAGGTAGGAGGAAAAAGAATTATATGCGGGGTGGGAGTAGTGCCCACCCTTCGGTTTCGCAGTCGCTACAACGGGGGTTCCCCCCGTTGTAGCATCTGCCGCGCCAAGGAAGCCAAGTTTGAAGATCAGAGATATAGGTAATCTTACACCGGCAAGGGAGTATCATGCACATAGAGAAAGAGTCCTACCTTCAACGTTCCTTATAGCAATTTTCAGGTAATTAGACCACAGTCGTAGGGGCGTTAGCGGTAGCGGTAGCGGTAGCGAAGCGGTAGCGGTAGCGAAGCGGTAGCGGTAGCGAAGCGGTAGCGAGTCTTCGAGCGTCAGCTGGTAGCGAGTCTTCGAGCATCAGCGGTAGCGAGTCTTCGAGCGTCAGCGGTAGCGAGTCTTCGAGCGTCAGCGGTAGCGACGTTAGCGAAGCGGTAGCGAGGTACGAGCGTCAGGAGCGTCGGAACGAGCGTCAGGGCCGTTCGCCCTTACCAATGGTGTCGTTCATTTAGGTGAAAAATGCTTTCAGAAGGCGTGACGGCAGTCGGCAGAAGGCAGAAGGCACCCACGCTTAAAAACGTGGGATTGAAGTAAAGTCTGCGGGAGAGAGTACTCTCTCCCGCGAGCTTTACATAAGGACGCCGTATTCCGAAGCGCTACGCATCTCGAAATACATTTTTATTATCTTGGTGGGCTTTAAACCCACCCCTAAAGGATTTTTAATAATTTTTACCTTCTGCCCTCTGCCCTCTGCCTTTCTTTGTAAGTTAGCTTTCAACTGTTTCTCAATCAAAATGCTACCGAGTCTATTCCTACTGTACTGAAATCAAAATATGTAATATCTTTTTACAAAATAGGTAGCGATCGCTCAATTTTGGATTCACTTTGCAGATGCCAAGTCGTATGTAATCCAAATCAATATTTAGATAGCAACATCAATTTTGCTACCTCCCAATGAAACACAGACGCAATGCCGATCTCCATGAATGGAAGTGGCGTCGCGTCTTGTTGTTATAACCAACGGCTCTACATTCATCATTTTTATATTGACTTCATATCAGCAAAAGAGGTACAAAGCTTGAGAAAATAGGGT
Organism: Rhizonema sp. PD37; assembly: GCA_029379215.1. GTDB lineage: Bacteria > Cyanobacteriota > Cyanobacteriia > Cyanobacteriales > Nostocaceae > Rhizonema. Next base: position 113 of record JAQYWO010000008.1, on the reverse strand, counting down.
TTTTAATTTTTTGTTTTTTGTAACTATTTTTAGTAAAAAAAATATTAAAGACTAAATATATGATATTTTCAAAGCTTGAGTTCGATTGGAGAACCAAAATAGTTAAATAAATC
>JAQYWO010000088.1 GCA_029379215.1 Rhizonema sp. PD37 | reverse complement strand
TTCGCGATCGCTCAAGAGCAAACAAGGGGGGTAGCAGGCAATACGGCTCAGTTAAGGAAATTTATCTGTTGAGGCAAGCAGGGGGAGCAGGGGATGCAGGGGATGCAGGGGGAGCAAAAAAGGCTTAACTGAACCGTATTGGGGTAGCAGGTGGTGCGTTGCTTGTAGGCTGCTTTTTTCAATGCTCTTTTGAAACCAGCACTCGTTACTCACTCTTTTTCCTTCCGCTTTGTTCGCTGGTGGATGCTGACGATAAGCATACTTCTAAATTTGATAAAATCTTTTTTCCATATAAGGCATTTCGTATAATGAAATTACAAGAGCAGTGAGCGAGCAGAAATATCTATGGAAAAGCTCATTGGCTACTGCTTGAATCCAGAACATACTAGTGGCAAGCATAAAGCTAGAGTTTTTTTCTCAGTTTTAGGAATCACAGCTGAAAATGCTGAGATTTTGCAACAGCTTGTGCTTTCAGCCGCTGTTGAAGGTGAAGTCGTCCAGCAAAACACTACAGCATTCGGTCAACAGTTTAAGGTAGATTGGATAGTGCCAGACACTGGTGGAGTTCAACTGCGTACAATCTGGGAAATTACCTTGAATTATCCTAACCCACGTTTGATTTCTGCATTTATTAAATGAAATGAACAAATTTAAACTTTTAGATAGCATCGCCCTACTCAATCCGCTTTCAGTTGAGCGCCTCACCTTGGTGGAATCAGATTATACTTATATCGAAAGTTTACCAAGTGGACAAGTAGGAACGATTGTAGAAGTTTATGAGGAAAGAGAAGAATTTCATTATCTAGTTGAATTTGCCGATACTCAAGGGCGTGAATATGCAATGGCTACGTTGAAAGCAGAAGAATTTTTAGTTTTGCAGTACGAATTGACAGTCGCCTAATTGTTGCAACTCTTAACGTTCGCTTTACTGATTCTCAGCTCACACCTTGGTAGACTGAATGTTGTGTAAATGCTATACTCTCGTCTCGTGGTAGAGACGCGATTTTCGGTTTTCGCAGGCACTCCAGATAAAAAGATACTTATAGCAATCAAAACATGGTAGATTCCCTAAAAAAACCTAACGTTGAAGAACTGCGCCCAGGGATTAAAGTCCCAGCAAAGGAAACCTTACTGACACCCCGGTTTTACACCACTGACTTTGATGAAATGGCGCAGATGGACATTTCTGTCAATGAAGACGAGTTAAAAGCCATTCTCGAAGAGTTTCGTTGTGACTACAACCGCCATCACTTTGTTCGGGATGCCGAGTTTGAACAATCTTGGGATCATATTGATGGGGAAAAACGCCAGTTGTTCATTGAATTTCTCGAACGTTCCTGTACGGCGGAATTTTCCGGATTTCTGCTGTATAAAGAACTGAGCCGTCGCTTGAAGGACAAAAGCCCTGTACTGGCGGAATGCTTCTCTTTGATGTCACGGGATGAAGCGCGTCATGCGGGTTTCTTGAATAAAGCGATGTCAGACTTTAACATGTCGCTGGATTTAGGATTTTTGACGAAGAGTCGGAGTTATACCTTCTTTAAGCCAAAATTCATCTTCTACGCCACTTATCTATCAGAAAAAATTGGTTATTGGCGGTACATTACAATTTATCGTCATCTGGAAGCACATCCTGAAGACAGGATTTATCCAATTTTCCGTTTCTTTGAGAACTGGTGTCAAGATGAAAACCGCCACGGAGATTTCTTTGACGCTATAATGAGAGCTCAACCGCAAATGTTGAACGATTGGAGGGCAAAACTGTGGAGTCGCTTCTTCCTATTGTCGGTATTTGCCACAATGTATCTCAACGACATCCAGCGTAAAGACTTTTATGCGTCTCTGGGATTGGATGCGCGGGAATACGACATCTATGTGATTAAAAAGACGAACGAAAGTACAGGAAAAGTTTTCCCAGTTATTTTGGATGTTGAGAATCCAGAGTTCTATCAGCGCTTGGATGTTTGTGTTCAGAATAACGCGAAGTTGAGTGCGATAGCGAGATCCAACACACCAAAATTCCTGCAATTCTTCCAGAAGTTGCCACACTACGTTTCCAGTGGTTGGCAGTTACTCCGGTTGTACTTGATGAAGCCAATTGATGCAATAGCTATTCAAAATACCGTTCATTAAATAGTCAAACGGTTTTGTAAAAAAAAGTGGTTCTGCTTTGTGCGGAGCCGCTTTTTTTACATGTCGTCCTTGTTAGCCACGGGGGTAGAATATAGCATTCTAGCAGGTAGCAAGCTTGAAAATCCCGTGGTTTCCGTGTTTTATCATTAGTTGATGTCTTAATCTACCTGGCAACTGCTATAATACCAATTCTCCACTTCCTAGGCAACAGATACAGTGGGTAGGGGCGAAAGAAGAGACAGCCCTGTTCAAGGGAGCGCAAGTCTTCTCACCCGGAGAGACGCTACCTTGAACGAGCGTCAGGGTTGTTCGCCCTTACAGGATATTTGATATGTAGCGAAGTTTTAGGGAATTGGTATCAGGCTTGAAAATAAGAATGAGTTTTTACAAATCATTCACATCGATGACGATTTTGCTGACAGCCGTGCCTTGCTCCACCGCTTCGTGAGCACACAGGGCTGTATCTAAAGTGAAATGGCGAGGATCAACCACTGGACGCAACTGGTTAGCTTCCGCTAATTGGGTTACCTGACGCAAAATCTCACCATGATGAGTACGATTCTCACCTGTCAAGAGAGGTAGAAGTACGAACACACTTGAATACGTCGCAGCTTTTCGCGATAGTGGCAGTAGGGAATGGGTTCCCCAGCCATAGTTACTGACGACGTATCCATAATCGGACTGCCTGAAACGCATTGTCTAGAACAAAGCCGCCAACCGTATCGTAGACCAAATCAAAGCCGCGACCATCTGTAAACATCTGCACAATCTGCTCGATTGATGTGCTATGATAGTCAATTGGTATGGCACCGAGTTGCTGTATCATGTCATGCTTGGCAGCCGAAGCAGTTGCAAATACTTTGGCACCCTTTGCCTTGGCAATCTGCACTGCGATATGACCAACCCCGCCAGAGCCACCGAGTATCAGGACGTTCTGATCGGTGCGGACATTTGCCCGATCTACGAGTCCTTCCCATGCTGTCAAAAATACCAGGGGTAAGGCAGCTGCTTCTCGCATAGTCAGGTTGACTGGTTTTTTCGCAAGTAAATCAGCATCGACGGCAACAAACTGGGCAAGCGAACCTTGCAATCCACCGACTCCACCCGTAAATCCATAGACTTCATCACCGATTTTGAATGCGGTAATATCTTGTCCAACAGCTTCAACGACTCCAGCCAGATCGGTTCCCAAAATAGCCGGGAGGATAGGTTTAGCATGGGGGGCTTTACCCGTGCGAATTTTACTATCGAGTGGGTTAACATTACTGGCTTTAATTCGCACCAAGACTTGACTGGCAGTGGGTTCTGGTCGCGGAATTTCGGCACTACGAAATGTAGCCGTTTGGAAATCATCTACAATCAGTGCACGCATGGTTAACGATGATTGCATCTCTAAACTCCTTATTTGCAATTGGTAGACTCAGCCAGAGTCCGCCATTTTACTATCTCTTGCTCCACAAAGGTGTTTTTCTCAGCGATCGCCTGAAGCGTATCCGTACCCAGAGGCAATCGCAGGGGCGGCTCATCTGTATTGACAATTTCCAGAATGGCTTGGGCTAGTTTGGTGGGATCTCCGGGCAGTCGCAATTAATCTGTCACCTGCTGCCAAAACTGCTTTAGCGATCTCGGCTCCAAAGCCCCGTGAAGCACCTGTAACTAACCATGTTTTCTGAGGCATCCTTCTTTGTTAACCTTAGGAGAACGATGACATGGTGACTCAGTACGAAAAACCCGTAATTCAAAAACTACACAGCGGATTGATGAACAAGTTTACGGGAAGCACCCTGTTGCGCCACAAAGTCAAAACGGAAATTGCAGGTGTGACAATCAACGATCTAGTTGCCCAGTACGGCTCACCGCTGTTTGTCTATTCAGAACAGACGCTGCGTCGCAAGTACCGCACCATGCACAATGCATTTGCTACCCGTTATCCAAATGTGACCTTTGGCTGGTCCTATAAGACCAACTATTTGAAAGCAATTTGTGCCATCCTGCATCAGGAAGGAGCGATCGCTGAATTGGTTTCCAAAATGGAATATGACAAACCTATCTGGAGCGGGGACCGTTCCTGTTCAACCCGCTCTTGGCGGGGCTGAGTGTCGGTTATTTGTTCCAGTCCAGCGCCGCATCAGTGTTTCTGGCGGCAATGGCTGGCATACTGGCATTTGTCCTGACTTGGACGTTGGCGCACGTGTTACAAACGTTCTTTTTCCTACCAGTATTGAGCCTGCCGTTCGTCGCCGTTAGCTGGAGCATCCATCTCGCAGCGTTTCGTTATGCATGCACGGCAGCATATGGCTACTCCATTGGCTTGCCAATCCCTCTAGAAGGTTTCCTGCGCACACTGGGCATGATCTTCTTCCTCCCCAATGTGTGGGTTGGTATATTGGTGGCGCTACTACTGTTAGTGAATTCGCGGATTCAATTTTCAACAGCTATATTTGTTTATACATTTAAAACATGTATTCGAGGTATCCTCACTGGGACATTCGCTTATGTCTATTACGATCCGGCGGCACTAAATTATATTTTGGTGGCACTAGCGAGCGGTGGGTTTTATTTGCTGCCATCACCCCAAAACTACACGCTGGCAGCCCTCGGCGTTGCGCTGGCTGCCAGCGTGTAGCTATCAGTGTCTTTTGGGTATCAGGAAATTTCCACGTATCCGCGAGCCTCAAAATTTGCATTAGGCTGGTTGTATAAATAAAATGTTTGATCCGGAATGAGCGTGAATATCGCTGTAGCTAATCTAAGGTTACTAATTTAACAGGTATTATTCATGGTATCGCGTAAATTCCTCGCTATTACAATCACTCGACTTTCCAGTGTAATCTGCTACACAGGTACATCTCAGTTAGTACATGCTACACCTCTTCCATCTGACAGCACCATTACTCAAGCTAGCGGTAACAGTGTCAATAACTTAGACATGTAATTCTTGCGGCATTGCATTCGTGACTGGGCGACACGAATACGAACGCGCACGCGGATTTGTTAACAACAGTACTTAGAGTTAGGGTGATATGGATTTTGTAGTTCTCGATACTGAAGGCAAACTAGAATTAAGTGAACTGGCGATTGTGGATAGTCTTGGACGTGTAATATATGAAGCGTTTTCTAAAAACCATCCCAATAACACTCTTCATTTGCCTAACCTCAAAAGTCTGACAACTCTGCTTGTTGCGAATAGTGCATTTGTGCTTCAAGGACGTGAAGATATATATGCAAGAGAATAATCGGCTTAAACTTGTTCAAAATATAAAGGAGAGCAAAGCTGTGGCTGTTTTAGACCTGCTGGGTTCGAGTGAAGATAAGCGTACTTTTGAGACTGCTGACTACATACAAATTACTAGGAATTCTATTAAGTTTGGTTCCTCAGTTTATCAGTTCAGAAATGTAACAGGCTTTAGGGTTGGTGAAATTCCCAAATATAAGTTTCCACTTCAAGCAGTCTTAATACTTACTATAGGGGGATTTTTCACTTTAGCGTTTTTTGTGGGGTGGTTTTTACTATTATTTGCTGCATTTCTTGTTATTCGATATTTTATGCAGACACAGTATTACGGACTAAGCTTATTTCTGAATTCTGGGCAAGAGAAGTTTTTTGTAAGTAGCGACAGGAACTTTCTTATAAAAATTGTTTCTGTACTTTACGAATTTATGGAAAACCAGAGGGAAGGAAGCGTCTATATTGATATGACTAATAAATCAGTGACTGTTGGTGGAAATTTACATGGAAATGCAACAACTGGTGATGATAATACCATTTACTAAAAAATAAATTAATTGGACAAAATTAGTCTTCAACAAAGATAAAATTATGCAAGACAGATCTATTAATGTTGGCAGAGATTTGCATGGAAATGCAACAACAGGTGATAATAATTCAGTTGTTCATCAATCTAATTACGTACCAGAGCAAAAGAAGACTCTTGCTGAAGCTGCTAGCGAGATTCAACAACTCCTTAAACAGTTAGAGCAAACCAACCCTACTGCTACTGAGGCTGAGAAAGTTGCTTACGTTGATGATGAAACTACGCCTAGTTTCAAGCGTCGTGTTGTTGGTGCATTCCAGGCAAGCGGTGAAACCGCAATTGATGAGTTTATCTTAGATAATAAGTATCTTAAAGTTGCAAAAGTAGCTATTAAAGATTGGCTTCAACCAGATAGCTAACTAAGTTAATGCAAAACTCGATACCCATCTCTGGCCTTTTCATATTTGGCAATGGCAGCGAGAAGGGATAGGCGAGAGGGAGTGCAGCGCGATCGCGCTGCACTCACATGCCTCCACTACCACTTAATTAACCTCTGTTGGCATTACTGTACGTTCGCTCCTGCTTGTCATTCATGTATTACACGGCGATTAACTTTCTTCTAACTATTTACTCCAGGTAGTCGGCTCTAGTTAATCCCAAACATTCAGAGGCAATACCTACAAGTTAAAGATTCAACTTGTGATTGCGTACTTCAATTGCCAATGAGTACGTAAAAAAATTAAGCCTCTGGGTATGGGAAGATTATTTGCATTGTTAGGGTGTCTATTGGTGGAGAATAGTAATGATTCAACTTCAAGAAATCGACCCAATTCCAGAAGAAACAGCACGTACCTGGGACAAAATGATTTTGATCTATTGATGGCAGCCTCATCTCCGCCACCGCAGGCACAGCAAATGCAGGTGGCAATGGTGGTAACATTACCATCAATACACCGTTTATAATTGCTTTTCCTCTGGAAAATAGTGACATCACTGCAAATGCCTTTAGTGGCAGTGGTGGAAGAGTTTCAATAAACGCTACAAACCTTTTCAACATCGCCCCGCTCAGTAGGCAAGATTTGGAGAGATTGCGACCACAGGATTTAGACCCACGTCAACTGCCAACAGGACCACAAACTCCATAAGGGTAAACACCCGCAACGCTCCTGTTTAACAAGAACATCAAGCCAGTTATTCGGTCTTGGTGCGCGAAAGTAAATGGGTAGGGCTGGTAAAGAACGCCTTTTAAAACGGTGAAAACCTGGCTCTAAAAGCCATTCATCCCGGTAATACATTACGGCTTGTGGTAAGGTCAGTTTAGTGGTCGGCGCATTGGTGAGGTACAATCGCCATCCTGCTAAAATTTCTGAAATCTGAATCGCATCATCAACCAGTTGGATATGAAGTAGAAGACAGATCCTAGTCTCTGACTCAATCGGAGAATTTTTTGATGGTCGTCCCCGTCCAACATGGCGAGTTTGTTTGGTGATTTCTTCTGTAATCATAGTTGAGAAGAAATCGTTGACACGATAGCGCTTGAGAATGTTTTCTACGCTGTCTGCTTTAAGATAATCATTGGCGGTAAGCGAAGCCATGCCGTAGGCTTATCGCACAAAGCGTGAATAAACTTTTACGGATTTTAAATGGTTGCTCTATTTCCGCCGACTTGTACTAGTGTGAGGAGATTATCAGTTTTAAGTATTGGACTGGGTATTTGCTTGTTTTTAATGGCTGCACCTGCTCGGTGTCAAACACCTTCCTCAACTGCTCAAGATTTAGATTTAAGTCCCGAAATCATTAAAGGTAGTCCAGTTTTACAAAGGTGGCGGCGTCAAGTCCCGAATGTGTTGGAAGATATTAAAAATGACCCCAGTTTTCGCACTAGGCTGCGATTTGGCTATTCTCAGTTTCCTTCCACAAGACAAGCTGCTGGGGTGAATGTTGGTATAAAGGATTTGTTTATCTATCGTACTGGTTTGACAGTGAGTGGGGAGTATCAAGCAGCATTCAACGGGAAGCGAGAAGCTTATGGTGCAGACTTACATTACTACTTACGTCCTTTAGGTAGCTACATTAATGTTGCCCCTGTGGTTGGCTATAGGCACTTGGAAACAAACCTTTACTATACAGATGGAGTAAACCTGGGTGCGAGGTTATTGCTGGTATTGTCTCGTGGTGGTGCCGCAGATATTTCTTTAAATCAAAGTTGGGTTGCTCCCGGCACCGCTCAAGAAGTGGGTTTAACAACACTGTCATTTAGCTACGCTGTTACTCATAGTATACGCATATCTACTGATATTGAGAAACAAAATTCCAGATTAAATAAAGATAGTCGCGTGAACTTTGTTTTGGAGTTTATACCTTAACTTCATACCAAAAGTATCCCATCATCTTGCCCAAAAGCAAAGTGTCCCAAAATATACGTATCTCTGGAGACACCTTATCAGTTTTTACTAAGAACTGTCGTTTAATTGACAATTATGGACGCACCAGTGTTATCGTTTGTAAATAAACTTATTTAACTCCAGGCAAAAGTATACAAGCAGGTACTTTTTAATAGCAACTATCCATAGCTGGTTGACAAATGCTTACTAATTGTATTTTAGCTACCTTCTCTCGCATTCCCCGCTTTTCTTAGCTGTGGCGATCGCTTCTGTAACTTTTGAAATACAAATGTAGGGATAATACTGAGGCTTTATTTAGTGCTTTACGTATAAAATATTTAAAAATGAATCAAGCTTACATACAATGCTAGAAGCGATATCGCTTTATGAGTATTTTTAAAGTTGAAGTTGTCGAAATCGACAATGTAACTCATCACCCTAACGCCGATCGCCTCGACTTGGTAACAATAAAGGGAATGTCATATCAAGTCGTCACTGCTAGAGATATATTTAAGACTGCGGATAAGGCATTTTACTTTCCCATTGACAGTGTAATTCCACAAAACTTTGTTGAGGAATTTGGTATCAGTTCTTACTATTCAAAAAAACTACGTGCAGCAAAATTAAGAGGTATTTTTTCAGAAGGATTATTAATTCCTTTAGTGAAAGATATCTATGGTACACCATCAGTAGGTGAAGATTGGAGTAATTTTTTTGGCGTTACCAAATATGAGACACCAATTCCTAGCAGTATGGCAGGAGAACCAGAAAGTTTTATTGGACATTACAAATTTCCAACACCAGAAAACTTGAAAAGATTCAAAGATGTCTTTGCTCAGGGGGAACAAGTATTTGTGACAGAAAAGATCCACGGAACTAACTTTACTGTGATGGTTGATTCTGAAGGCATATCCCATGTTGGCAGTCATAATTATTTCTGGAAAAATAATGATAAAAACCAAAAATTGGTTAATATTCGGGCTTACCGAGAGAATCCGGCTCTACAAAAGCTACCGCCAAATACTCAAGTCTTCGGGGAGATTTACGGTGTTCAAGATATTAAATATGGATTGAAGGATGGTGAGATTGCGATCGCTGTTTTTGCAGTCAAACAAAGCAGAGACTTTCTTGGCTTCCTTTCCTTCCAAGAGTTCTGTCTCCGCTATCATCTCCCGACAGTACCTTGTCTCTATACGGGAGGCTACGACTGGGAAAGAATATCTCAATTCAATAATGCCGACAGTGTTCTTAGCCCGGATTGCATGATGGAGGGTGTTGTCATCCAGCCTTTAATTGAAAGAACTCACCCGGAGATTGGGCGAGTTGCAATGAAACTTGTCAGCGATCGCTACCTACTCCGCAAAGAAGGGACTGAGCTTCACTGATACAATTATATCTACAATAGATCCCCGACAACTTTTACGAAGTCGGGGATCTTATTCGCCATTACTTGACTTCAGCAGCACGCTGTTTAACTGAATCTAAACTAAGATTAACAGCTTGAGCTACACGGGTTCCGTATTCTGGATCAGCGTTATAGAAGAAAGCAGTGATTTGAGTACGGATGTTGACATCTTTCACCGTTCCTAAATCCTTCTTCAAGTTAGCAATCAAGTCATCTTGCATTTTCTTATCGAAGGAGCGATAGAGTTCTCCTGCTTGCTCAAAGTTGAGAGTTTTCTGAATTCTTTGCTGTTGAGTTTTACCAGCGATCGCTAGCTGAGAGTAACGATAGTTACTGTCTTCTTGCAAAGATGATGGTTTCTGGCTAGGCTCGTAATTCACATCAGATTTAGTATTACCGTAGTTGGCAAAACCATCTTGGTTTTCATTATTGACTTGAACACGAGGTTTATTGATAGCTAGTTCCAAGTTGTTGACACCAAGACGATGCCTTTGGGTATCAGCATAGGAAAAGATTCTTCCTTGTAAAAGCCGATCTTCAGAAGGTTCAATACCAGGAATCAGGTTACTGGGTGCGAAAGCCGATTGCTCAGTTTCTTGGAAGAAGTTCTCTGGCATCTTGTTCAACGTCAATGTACCCACTTTACGCATAGCAACAAGATTAGTTGGCCAAATTTTCGTTGCATCTAGAGGATTAAATGCAAACTTGTCCAAATCTTGAGGATTGAGAGTCTGTATGTACAAATCCCAAGCAGGATAATTACCACGCTCAATGTTTCCATAAAGATCGGTGGTGTGGATGTTAAAATCTTTCGCTTGCATTTCCTGCGCTTGCATACCTGTAAAGTTATGCATTCCTTGCTTGGTTTTCCAAGTAAACTTGACGTACTTGTACTCACCTTTGCTATTGATAAACTTGTAAGCATGGACGCTGGCACCATCCATCTCTCGGTAGCTGGCAGGTGTACCCATATCTGAATATAGATAAGTCAGCATATTGGTACTTTCTGGTACGTGAGAGAAGAAATCGAATACACGATTGGGATCTTGCTTATTTGTAATTGGGGAAGGCTTTAGGGCATGTATCATGTCAGGAAACTTCATGGCATCTCTGATGAAGAACACCGGTAAGTTATTGCCGACTAAATCCCAGTTCCCTTTGTCTGTATAAAACTTAGTCGAAAATCCACGTGGATCTCGGAGGGTTTCTGGTGAACCTTGAGGGTGAATGACTGAAGAAAAGCGTACAAATACAGGTGTTTTTTTACCAGCTTTTTGGAAAGGGGCAGCCATTGTGATGCCTGAGAGATCGGCATCGCTGATAAATTCACCATGAACTCCAGTACCACGAGCGTGAACAACTCTTTCCGGAATCCGTTCGCGATCAAAACGCGCTAGCTTTTCAATTAAATGAACATCTTGGAGCAATACTGGTCCATTTGGTCCAGCAGTCAGGGAATTTTGATTATCTCCCACTGCAGCGCCGTTGTCCAGAGTTAAAGGCGTCTTTGCACTAGCAGAGTTATTATTAACTGCAAGTATGATTAGTAATGCTAAAGTCATTACTACTGGAAGGTAAAGATTTTTTTTGAGATTAAAGCGGGGAAATTTCATTGTTTGAGACTGAATTTTTCTGATTTATAGACCAGCTGAAGTTGACTTAAACAAGCGACGGTTACGAGTTTAAGTTGATTGGAGCAGTCATAGTTGTGATGACTGTTATCAGTTAGCTGTCGTGAATAAAGATAGCTTTAGATTGAGGCAAAAGCGCCCCAATATAATCTTTTGTGGGTACCAACTCTTAACCACGTGCTTGCTTGAGCAAGAGTTGGTTATTTTAATACGTTACAGCCGGAAATGTTGGTCTAGATGTTTATCTTTTTTTCACAAACTTAACTTAGTGGATTAAAAAAAATGCGGCAAATTTCCTTAATGTAATGACTCAAATTAACGTAGAATCGCTAATTTGTTCAACATGAATTCAACTCTAAACCATTAACTGCGCCATCCAAGTCTATTGATGGTCGCAATCATTTATGACTGATGTCTTTTAGCTAAGGTTGAATACCGCTCTCATATAAGGATGTTACTTGCGGATCAATTTGTATTTGATTAGTATATACTCAGAATAATTCTGAGTTAGGAATAAGTCAAGATAAAAAATTATTAAAATTTATGTGTGTCATGTGTCCGATTAACCACTTGAAAATACTACGCTCTCACTTATGGTTAAAATACCTCCTGCAACTGATGTAATTCAACGCCTACAGTCTAAGGGGCTGAAGGTAACACCTCAACGTGCTGCTGTTTACGCCAATTTGCTAAGTCGAAGCGATCACCCAACTGTTGAGGAAATTTTGAGCGATTTAAACTCCGATCTGCCTGTTTCCTCGAAAGCAACGATTTACACTGCCTTAACTGCGCTGAGAGAAGTAGGGTTAGTGCGTGAGGTACTGCTCTCTGAAGGCGTGACTCGGTATGATGCTAATATAGACCAGCACCATCATTTTCGCTGTCGTGCTTGTGGAGGAATAAATGATTTAGCTTGGGAAATGTTCAAAGCTCCGCAGTTGCAGCAGTTAAATGATGCGTATAAGGTAGAAAGTTATGAAGTCACTGTGTGTGGATTGTGTCCATCCTGTGCTAAGTCGAACTTAAAATAGGTATCTCGGCTGTTAGACAAATTAAACAACAACTGTCCCGCTTTGTAAGTAAGTTCTACATCTCGTCTTTCGAGAAGTTTTTTAGATGTTGTGTCAGGTATATTTTCAACCAAAACAACTAGACTGATTGACAAAGAGGTAGGTAGTACAGCCGATGTGAAGGCAAAGGGGTACAACCACCACTATTTATTGATGAAAAAGAAAAAATCCCCAAGTAGGATGCGTATTACAAGGAATAAGGCGTCTGAATGTAAGTAAAGATAGCTCCTATATTTGGTAGTTGTCCCTTCTTACACCATTTCACGCTCATTCCTGATACAAGTAACGGGTTTCTAATTCTTTCCCCCCGCTCCCCTGCTTACCTATTTGTATCAATTTTAAAGTAAAACGGTATTACTCCAGATGCGTGGAGGTAGGGGATTTTAGTCTCAACGTCGTTGCCTGTCTTTGCTCTCAACAGAAATATATGGCTTGCACAGAAGAACTTTTAAAACAACTGTAAAGATAAAAGCAAATATCTATATAACCACCTATATATTGATTTTCTTTAAAGGTCTGCTTAAAATCAATTCTCCACGCCCCAATGATTCTAGAATTTCTGAAACAGAAATACCTAAATCCTCAGAAATCTCAACGCATCCCTGCCAACCCTCTTCAGTTACAGTTAGACGCCGATGTTTTTTAGTCGAACCACGTTTTAGTGGACGACCTTCATGCTGGAGATTTGCTAAAGAGTTCGGATGCGCCATATACCTCCCAAATTTCTCCTGACATTTATAGTCTACCAAAAAGAATATATTCGTTCAACTACATAGACTATAATGTAGAATGAAACCCAGAACAGTTGTCATGGTCAAAAAAAGACACGAAAATAATGGAAAATTAATCATCTTTGTTCAATTGAGACAGTAAGTAAATCATTTACGAATACAAAACCCCGACCTATAAAAGGTACGGGGCGAAAATCATAATTCTTCATAACTATCATGACATATCAAATAGAGGGAAAGTTCTATCGGCTGACACCAAATGTCGCAAGCTTGGTCAGCGAGAAGCGCCATGGTTATTTTACTAAAAGCGTAGAGTACCATGAGCTTGATGACATTCGTCGCGATGGTGGTACTCAGCCAAGATCTGCGATCAATTTGCAGCATGTTAAGCTTTTGGAAGAACAGATGGAAGATGGGCAACAACTAGAACCCATCACAGTCTTCTACGATGGTACTCAATACTGGTTGGCAGATGGCTTTCATCGGTGGCACGCTCATCGTAACCGAGAAGAAGAGGCGATCGCCTGCGTTATTCATCCAGGTTCTCGGCGTGAAGCTGTTCTCTACTCAGTCGGTGCGAACGCGGATCACAAACCTGCTTTACCTCGCTCTCGAGAAGATAAGCGAAGGGCTGTGCTGACATTGCTTAGTGATCCGGAGTGGAGTACTTGGAGCGATCGCTCAATTGCTCGCCGATGTAGAGTCAGTGATAAGACAGTTGCCCAACTGCGGAATTCCGCAGATACAAAACTTCACATTGGGGAAAATTCCCAACTGCGGAATTCCGCAGATACAAAACTTCACATTGGGGAAAATTCCCAACTGCGGAATTCCGCAGATACAAAACTTCACATTGGGGAAAATTCCCAACTGCGGAATTCCGCAGATACAAAACTTCACATTGGGGAAAATTCCCAACTGCGGAATTCCGCAGATACAAAACTTTACATTGGGGAAAATTCCCAACTGCGGAATTCCGCAGATACAAAACTTCACACAAATAGAAAAGCTCAACGAGGAGGGAAAACCTACACTATCAACACAACCAACATTGGTAGAAAAGCTTCCACACCACTGCAGGCAAGTCATGTGACAGTTAAAGACGATCATCCCCTGTTTGCTGGTCAGTCTGGTAGAATTACACGGTTACTACATCCGGATGCGGCAATTGTGGAATTAACTGACGGTAGTCGTGAGAAAATTCAACTTAAATATTTGGATGTGCATGAACAAGAGAGTAGTTGTATCCAGATAGCACATCATCTCAAGCTTGTTCAAGGTGGATTGATTGAGATTCACGTTCCCACTAACAGTAAAATAAACGGTCGTTTGGGACGGATTGAGGCTGTACATGAAAGTACTGTCACAGTGTGGGTGCGGGATGTAAACACGATGACTATGCATAAGCATACTTTGAAGCACCACTTTGTTGAGACAGTACCGATGGATAGAGAACCGCAGTTAGTTGAGGTATGCTCGCGTATTGAAAAACTACGGCAATACCCCCTAGATCCATTTGAGATCGAAATACTTCTTTTACTACAACGCCCAATCGCTTTTACACCAACTGAATTGGACTATCTTGCCCACATAGAGCAACGTCATGGAATCGTATCGGCGATTGGAAGTTAGGGGTAGTGGTAACTGTGAGCGGGGAAGCAGACGAGGCTCGGGATTTTGGCGATGGATCTGGTAGTAAACTAAAACTATAATGCATAAAGTTCGATATTCTCGAACTTTATTTCATGTATCTACACAAAATCCAAGCAGTTGATTCGGCGACGAAATTGCTAAAGTGGATAAGACTTGGGAAAATTTGCATAACATTTACCATTCGGCCAATGCCGCATTTCCGTGATTACTGGACTTTTACAAAAACTCCGCACTAAACTAGCAATAGATAGGCGTCGTTATCTGAATCGCTCCTCCCTATCTCCCTTACACAAGCTGAAACCGGAAGAACTTTCCCCAACAGAGGTTCCTAACCATCAGATTTCTCCTCGCAACACTGCAAATTCAAGTTGGCGGCGAATTCTACTTACCAGTGTGGGAGTCACCATTTTAGTACTGGGTGTTCGTTCATTAAAATGGTTGCAGCCTTGGGAGTTAAGTGCTTATGACCAAATGCTGCGGCTCCGTCCTCCCGAGGCACTTGATCCGCGTATTTTAATAGTGACAATTTCTGGATTGGATCTTCAGCGAGAGAATTGGCCTCTACCAGACAGCACAATCCATCAGATGTTAGCAAAATTACAGTCATATCATCCGCGTGTGATTGGATTGAATATTTACTTACCACAGAAGCACTTGGTGGTGGGAGAAGTCCGAGAAAACATCATCGGTGTATGTAAATTTAGTAGTATAGGCGATTCAGAAGTTGCGCCGCCATCGCTCTCCATAGACAATGTAGGCTTCAACAATCTGATTGCTGACGATGATGGCATTATCCGTCGGAGTTTGTTGTCTGCTTCCACTAAAGATAGGCAATGTAAAACTTCCTACTCTTTTGCGACCTTACTTGCAATTCATTATTTGGAAAAACAAGGTATACGGCCACCTGCCATCAATAAAAAGGACTTTTATCTGGGTAATACTTTCGGACGTAGCCTGAGAAGAAATTCAGGTAGTTACGAACATATTGATGCCAAAGGTCGCCAAATACTGATAAATTACCACGACCCTGATCACTTGGCAAAGCAAGTGACTCTCTCACAACTCCTCAGCGATCGCCTCAACCCCAATTTAGTGAAAGACAAGCTTGTCATTATTGGCACAACTATTACAGAGTTCAACCGAGTTTATACACACCTTACAGTGCTTCTCCAACCCAACCTGTAGTCATGCCTGCTGTCTTTATTCAGACACAAATAGTCAGTCAAATCCTCAATACAGTTCTAGATGGACGACCTTTCATTTGGTACTGGTCTGACGGGGTTGAAGCTGTATGGGTGTGGGTCTGGTCACTAGCAGGAGGTGTTTTAGCATGGCGATTGAGGCATCCCCTGTACTTAGGTTTAGCTGGTGCGGCCAGCATTGCAGGTTTAGTCGGGGTCTGCTTTGTCTTATTTTTACAAGCAGGGTGGGTGCCAGTCGTTCCCTCTATGTTAGCTTTTACTCTGAGCCTTTTCAGTATAATGGCTGACACTACTTACCGAACTCAGCAGTACACAAAGCTAATCACATTACAAGTAGAAAAACAACTTGAGGCGATCGCGCAATTAAATATTCTTTTAAAAGAGGACACAGAGACGCAAAGAAGCAGGAGCGCGGAAAATTCTGCAACTTTCTCCCCGGATTCCCCTTCTGCCTTACTCAGCCAACGATACAAACTGACCAAAGTCCTGGCTCAGGGAGGATTTGGTTGCACTTATTTAGCAGAAGACACTCAGCGTCCGGGAAATCCTATTTGTGCTGTTAAACAACTGATGCCAGCCCGTCGTGATCCGAGATTTTTACAAGTTGCGAGAAGATTATTTGACGCCGAAGCCAATATTTTAGAGGCTTTGAGTACTCATGAGCAAATTCCAGAACTACTGGCATTGTTTGAAGAAAATAATCAATTTTATTTAGTACAAGAATATATTCAGGGACAACTTCTAAGTGATGAATTAGTTCCTGGTAGTAAACAGAATGAATCTTTTGTCAAAGACATGCTGCTCGGTATTTTAGAAGTTCTGGCATTTGTTCACGAGCATCGTGTGATTCATCGAGACATTAAACCAAGTAATATTATTAGACGAGCCTTTGACAATCGACTGGTACTGATTGACTTTGGTGCAGTTAAGCAGATGCAACCACTCAATACTGAACAAACAGAATTAGCAACAGTAGCTATTGGAACGCGAGGTTACTCACCCCCAGAACAATTTGTTGGTCATCCCCGTTTAAGTAGTGATATTTATGCTGTTGGGATGATTGGCATTCAAGCCGTGACTGGAATACCGCCCCAAGATCTCCAACAAAATGCTGACAATGGTACTGTATTATGGCGTGAATGGGCAGAAATAAGTCCAGAATTGGCGGTAATTTTAGATAAAATGGTTTGCTACCACTTTAGCGATCGCTACCAATCAGCCGCCGCAGCACTACAAGATTTGAAACAAATATAGCGATCTTGACATTCCGTTAACCTAAGCATGAGAGTCGCCCCCTATACTGATGTCGGGTATCAAGAGAAAACGTTCTTAATGCTCCTATTAATAATGTGGTAAACAAACTCATCACAAAACAATCACTGATGTTAATTATGAGTGTGCTGTAGGGAAATTTTGTACCAAAAAGCTGATTGAACCATAAACCGAGATAATAGCGCGACGCTCCACCAATTGTGCCAAGACTGATTGCAACAGGGACGCAAATGACAGGATTTCGCTGCATGATAATACATTCAGAATCATAGAATGCTTTTTCATGTTATACAATTTTGTTGCTTAATCCGATACTTGTACCAAGTTGTATTCTGTTATAGTAGTTTGTGATTACAAAACCAAATCAAATGAACCAGAACGCTTTTTGTTACGCAACTCGTTTAGCTGAAATCCGTATAGGATGATTGGTAGCCAAATTTCTATACCTTGACTCCTGAACAATCATGTAGGTATAAAACCTACCCTCAAATTGTCAGAGTGACAGCCCGATATAGTTACTAGCTCCGTTAAAAATGAAGGAGCGATCGCCTAATGTCTAATAATAAAGTATTAATTTTAGCAGCAATCCCCGATGGATTACGTTTGGATAGAGAAATTCGCCAAATCGAAGAAGCTATTAGACGGGCAGTAAAAAGGGATTTGTTTGAAATAAAAATTATAACTGCTGTACGTCCTCAAGATATTCGTCATGCGATCGCAGAAGAACATCCTCAAATTGTCCATTTTTGTGGACATGGGATGGAAGATGGTAGTTTGGTGTTAGAAGACGATAGCGGAAACCATAAACCAGTATCACCAACGGGATTAGCAGCATTATTTAAGCTACACGCTAATTATGTTAAGTGTGTATTACTGAATGCTTGTTATTCCGAAAAATCCGCCCAAGCAATTAGCCAACACATTAATTATACTATTGGCATGAATCAGCCGATTGGTGACAAAGCTGCTATTGTATTTGCTATTGGCTTTTATGATGGACTAGGGTACGAAGATCCAGATAGTCAAGATGTTATTGAAAGAGCTTTTGAGGAAGGATTGGTTGCTATTCAAATAGAAGATGTCTCACAAGAGCAAATACCAAAGTTGAAAAAAAAACTTTTTTGGATTGAGAATTCTTCTACAGAACTAGACACAAGCATATATATTGAACGACCACCTATTGAGGAGAAATGTTATAAAGAAATTGTGCAACCTGGAGCGATGATTCGGATTAAAGCTCCGCAGAGGATGGGCAAAACAAAGTTGAGTGAAAAACTGCTTGACTATGCCAGACAGAAGGGTTACAAAACAGCGAAATTAGATTTGAACCTTGCAGATAGTTCTGTTCTCGCTAATTTCAGAAGTTTCCTACAGTGGTTATGTATTAATGTCTCGGATATTTTAGAATTAGAGCCGAAATTAGAGAACTACTGGCAAGATGAACTGGGAATAAATACTAGCTGTACTCGTTATTTTCAAAAGTATTTATTACCAAATATTGATACATCTCTGGTTTTTACTATAGATAATTTTGAGCGACTGTTTCAATGCAAAAATATTTTTTCTGAATTCTGCTTACTCCTCCGCAGTTGGTACGAAACTGCTAAACAGGGTGACAGGATGGGCAAAATTTGGCAGAAACTGAGGTTAGTCGTGGTTAATTCTACAGAAGTTTATCCAATCCTGGACACTAATCGCTCACCTTTTAATGTTGGATTAGCGATTGAGTTACCTGAGTTTAACCTTTCTCAGATAAAAAAAATGGCTCAGCTGTATGAAGTAAATATTCAATTGGGAGAACAAGGTATAATTAAAGTGATGACGTTGTTAGGCGGACATCCCTATCTCATGCAAGAAGCATTCGCCAATCTTAAAAACCAGGAAATATCTTTAGAGGAACTTTTGACACTTGCACCCACAGAAGAGGGAATATTTAGCCATCATCTGCGACAACAACTGAGGTGTTTACAAGATGATTTTGAATTAAAGTCAGCATATCAAGAAGTAATAATCGCTCTTGAATCTGTTCAACTTAATTCCGAAATTATGTTCAAACTACATAGTCTGGGGTTAATCAAAATTATTCGTAACGCTTGCATTCCTAGTTGTGACTTATACCGTCAATACTTCTCGGCACGATTGGGGTAAGATATGGTTGAGGAATATTTTAACGAATATATCTTTTCTGGCAGTTTACCCAAAAATGCCAGCACATA
Source organism: Rhizonema sp. PD37 (assembly GCA_029379215.1). Lineage (GTDB taxonomy): Bacteria > Cyanobacteriota > Cyanobacteriia > Cyanobacteriales > Nostocaceae > Rhizonema. The sequence goes on along the minus strand of JAQYWO010000088.1, from coordinate 8,932 downwards.
TGTGACAAGGGAAGCTGATAACGGATTGTTTGATGCACTTCAAAAAGGAAAGTTTTGTTATGTGCTGAATTCAAGACAAAGTGGGAAATCAAGCTTGCGCGTGAGGACAATGAACCGACTTTCAAAAGCTGGCGTAGAATGTGCGTCCATTGATTTATCCTCCATTAATATTCAGAGTGCTACACAAGAAAATTGGTACGCAGATTTGATTGTTAAGCTGATTGATAGCTTTGATTTGGATGTCGATTTCAAGGAGTGGTGGTCTCAGAACCAGTTAAACTCATCCTTATTACGATTCGGGAATTTTTTAGAAAAGAAGTTACTTGCAGAAATTCAAGAAAACATTGTTATTTTTATTGATGAAATTGATAGTGTTCTCAGTCTCAATTTTCCTACAGATGATTTTTTTGCCTTTATCCGTGCTTGTTACAATCTGCGTCCTGATAATCCCGAATATAATCGCCTCAGCTTTTGTTTGTTGGGAGTCGCATCACCCAGCAATTTAATAGAAGATAAACAACGAACTCCGTTTAATATTGGTCAAGCTATCTCTTTGTCTGGGTTTCGATTGCATGAAGTTGAGCCGTTAGAAAAAGGTTTGCACTCTGTATTTAATAACCCTCAAGCAGTCATGAAGGAAATTTTATACTGGACGGGAGGACAACCGTTTCTGACACAAAAGCTGTGTCAGTTTATGGTCGAAGAGTCTTTTCAAAACGATCCTCGTTCTGTTGAACAGGTGGTGAAGTCTCGTATCATTGAAGATTGGGAATCTCAAGATGAACCAGAGCATCTGCGAACTGTTCGAGCTAGAATTTTGCGGGATGAACAACGGGCAGGGTATTTGCTGGAACTGTATCAACAAATTCGACTAACTGAAGAAGAATCTGAGATAACAGCAGATGATACTTTAGAGCAAAGTGAGCTACAACTCTCAGGGTTAGTTGTTAGGCAACATAACAAGTTAAGAGTTTCTAATTCCATTTATAAAGAAATTTTTGACGCCAACTGGATTGAAAACCAATTAAGAAATCTGCGTCCTTACTCTGAAAGTTTTAGGTTTTGGGTGGCTTCTGGAGGAAGCGATGAGTCACGATTTTTGAGGGGTAAGGCATTACAAGAAGCTGAGAAATGGGCAAAGGACAAAAACTTAAGTTATCAGGACAGGCAGTTTTTAGCAGCTAGTAAAGAGAAAGAGATTCAAGGGGAAATCGCTGCGAAAGAACAAGAAGCTGCTTTGGAGAGAGAAAGGAAGGATAAGGAAGCAGCACAGCAAAGAAATCAATTACTCAGTGAAGCTAATAAAAAAGCTCAAAGACGAATTAGAATTGGAGTTGCTGTCTTGATTGTCACAGTGCTAGGAGCAGCAAATGTATGGATATTATCTAAAAAGCAACTAGATGAAACTCGTGAAAAAGTTGAAGCTGTTCAACAACTAAATAAAGAAGCAGGAGAATTGCAAAATCAGAAAAACTCTAATGAAGAAGGAGCTACCTTTGGTTACAACGAAGCTTTTGATTACAACGAAGCTTTAAGGCTATCTGCTTTATCTTTTAACATCAAGAGTAACCAACTTAAACAAGCATTAGTATTTGCTGCTCTTTCGCAAGCAGAGCTACGCTTAAGAATGTTGGAAGAAGCAGAAAAAGAAATTGAAAAAAGCCAGAAAAATTTATCGAATGTAGATAAAAAAGTTTTAGATTCCAGTCAGGGTTTGCAAATTCAAGTATTATTTTATACATTTCAAGGAAGTTTACTAGCTCAAAGAAAAGAAACTCAACAGAAAGCTATTGAATCTTACACTACAGCATTTGATATTTTAAAGAAGCATCCTAATGAAACTGATTTTACCAAAAATAATCAGTTGCTTACATCTGAAAATATTGAATATGTTTACCGAGATTTAATCAAATTGCTTCTCAGTAGTAACACACAAGAAGATTTGAGAAAACAGGTTGAACAATCTCTGACAAAACATTTATATGCTCAGCTTAGAGTTTATTTGAATGCCAAAAATTGGGAAGCAGCAGATAAACAAACATACCGACTCATGCTCAATATTGCTAAAACAGGAGAAAGAAAATATTTAGTTTATGACGACATTAATAGTTTTTCTTGTCCGGACTTACGAAAAATAAACCAGCTTTGGATCACCAATTCAGACAAACGTTTTGGCTTTACTGTGCAAAAGGAAATATGGATTAAGACTGGGAATCGATTGGGTATAAAACTAAAAGACTGGGCAAACAAAGATACAAAAAATTATCTTCTGTTTACCAAGGCTGTTGGATGGTACAATGACAAAGAAACGGGATACTCAAGAGGCGCGTCTTTTGTAACCAATTACTCGCAACTCAAGGAGCGTATTAAAAAGAACACATCAATAGTTGGGACTTTCCCTTTTCGGGGGGAGGGGGTTGAGTTACGGGGGCTGATAATGACGACTGATATTACATGGATTTATGCTGTCAGCTCCACTCAATCTCTTGTTTCGCGGTGTGACTTATAAAGTGTAACATATAAGCGTTCCAGAATTTTGTAAAGATTTATTAGATTCTCTTTTTACACGATAAATTCAGCATTCCACCAATCTGATACCGGGCACTGGGGGAAGATAGTAGTTGGCTTGAATAAATTTTTCCGCTACCTCATTGACCTCAGTAAATTATGTAATTCTTTATCATTAAATAGCAATCTCTGAGCTTTTGTGATGAAAGAATAACCATAATTTGTGAAATATTTTCTTTGTGGCGGATTAAAACCGCGATTTCTTAACTATAGCGATCGCCAAGTCCTTTAAGACAATTATCAATCGACAAAGGGAACTCCAAAAAATAAATTATCCAACTCTCAAACTTAACCTACTTCCTCATTCCCCCTGCTAGAATGCTGCCCCTTACAGATTGATTATTTTTTTATTTTGAAGTCTCAAATCATGGTGTTGCCGCCGTTTACAACCAACTTGTTCTCACTTGTTCATTGGAAAAAGGCAATAATTCCGCACATCCGCACATCCTCTGAATCCAAAATGTTCTATGACTTCATCCCAACTAACTGCAATTGAAGGCATTTACGAAGTGTGTATTGGCGTTCCAGAGCCAATTGCAGCGATTCAATACTGGGAGCAGTTTGGCTACCGCATTGGTGAAGTTGGTGAATTATCAGCAGCCGCAGCCAAGCAATTATATGGAGTAGATTCATCTTTACACGCCATTCGCCTCTACCACCAAAATGCAGATCATGGTTTGATTCGCCTGATGGTTTGGCATTATCCCACGAACGAAGGGTTGTCCATGGGATCAATGAAAGTGAAGGGAAATCGTTGGGCAACAACTTTAACTGCTGATGTCCTTAATATCTTAAATCATGTGGAGGAGGCTTCTTCAGCTCATGGGGCAATCAAGTTCACCAATGCTCACTGGGAAGTCATTGACAACAAACACAAGAAAAGCCGTCCTTTCATCGATTCCGCAATTGGGGTACGAGAAGTACTTATACTGCAACCCTTCACGCGACAGGTTTTATTTCAAAGGTTTGGTTATACTCTGCCATATTACGGAAACATCCACAAAACTTCTGCTCTCAAAACAAGCCAATTTACCCATATGGGAATAGTCATTCAGGATGACAGCGAGAAAACGCTCTCGTTTTATGAAGAAGTTTTAGGTTTGCTGCGGGTGCGTAATAATGTAGAGACAAGCTATGAATCTTCAGTTGCAAGTCGAGAGATTTTTGATCTCCACAAGAGTGAAAAGTTTTTTGTCACCGCTTTTGATGATCCACGTTCTTCAAAAACCGACTTATTAGCGGCTCGAAGTGGCAGACTTTACATCGTTCGTTTTCCCAGTACTCTCAAGCTGGATTCACAGTTTGAAGCTGCACAACCCGGCTGTTTGGGAATGTGTTTGTACACCTACCGAGTGCGTGGATTAGATAAGTACTGCGATCGCATCAAAGCGAGTCCTGTACAAAAGTATACAATTATTGTTCCCAACGAATTCGGTGAACAGAGTTTCTCTTTCGTTGCTCCAGATGGCTATTTCTGGACTTTGTTAGAAAAATAAGCAACATTTATAACTCAGTGCTGTGAGCGGCAAAATGTTTCTCAATCAGTGTCGGAACTTGTTCGGCTTGAATGCGGCTGTATCGGGTTTTATCTGGCATGACTAAATTTGGTCCTGCCTTGCAATTTTTCATACAACCAGTGCCTTGGATTGTGATCTGCGAATCTAGATTGCGATCGCCCAAGGCTTTCTGGAGTGCGTGACAAAGTTCTTTACCACCGCGTTTCATACAATCTGACTTTTGACAGACTAAAATAGCGGTTTTCCCTCTTCTTCGCTTCGGTTCATTGGGGATCTCGGGAGAATTGTGCAAAGAAATCTCTCCCACACTTTCTATTGGAAGGAGCTTCTCCTCAACTCTTGCCGCCATGACGCGCTCGGCTTTGAGTTTGACTTCACCCGTTTTGCGATCCGACTTTTTTTCACCCGCTACCTGTAGCCAAGTGCCTGGTGGTAACTGCCAATTAAAAGTTGCTCGTAAATGTTTATCGAGTTTAATATAACGTTCACCTTCAGAAGTCGATAGCATGAAGCCTTTGAGCTTATAACTATCTTTAATGACGAAATTGAGGAACCGTCCTTCAAGACAAAATTCTGAGATCTCAGTTTTGTAGGATTTACTCATTATTTGATTTTTTATTTTATTAAAGACAAGTCACTAAGTATAGTATTTCACAAATTGGTAGCGTTAGTGTACTAAGCGCATTGCCAGCAGAATTCAAGATTCCGAATCAAGTCTTGACGCGAGGCTGAAAATTGCTGTATCACACTCCAAAGTTGAATAGCCTCCGAAGTCGTCGTAATTTCAACTTTTAATGGCTGATTAGTCTCACACCAACACTGAATCCCCAACTCCTGCAAACGTAGACATACCTGCCATCGATCTGCCCAATTAACCTGAACAACGTGCTTTGATTGCGTTTGTGAAAGTAGTGGTTCCAAAACAATATCCCTCAAAGTGCAACAACCTCGCAGTAGTGACCACAAATTGCCCCTAATTTTTGTCATTCTTAGGAGTTTGGTCTCTTTCACTAAGAATAACTTAAGTGCAAATACTTCTCAACAAATTTTGATAAAAAAACTACAATTTTCTATCTAAAGTCAGTTGCAAGTATCGCTCACTGGGATAATAAAATTAAAAAGCTTGATATACAAGGTTTTTGGCGGCTTGGGATAGTAAATTCAGTATTAGGAAAGATAATTATCAAGCAAAAGTTAGGTCTTTTGACGCTTTCAACAGATGATGTCAGTAATGCCAAAAGAGTCTCTGCCCCCATTTTTCTATGGTAGGACTAATTTGTTGACAAAGTTTGTTAAATATGCCATAAAGATTTTCCATTTTTTACTAGTGGTGCGTTTCATTAGTTCTAATGGGTTATAAAAGTTCGTAGTAAGCACAAAGAGTGCTTAAAATTGAGCGATTTATCGCTCACTACGTACCCCTCAAAATCACTAGTAGATTGTTCAGCTTAAATAGTTCGTACGTAGTTGCGCTACTCTGCGAGAAGCCGCTGACGCGTCTACAGCACACTCATCGCAACTACGTACCCATCAAATTAATCTGGACATAATACGGAGAGTTTATGACAACTAAATAACCTGAGTTTGGGTTAAGCAGAAGAGGATATCTTTTGTTAACGATCGCATAACATGTCCGGTTGAATACCTATAGTTAACAGTGAGGCAAATACATGACTTTGCCCAATTTTTTATTTTTGGCAATTAAACGGACTTAATAGCACTTCTTGATAGTCTCTATTTCCTTCACATGACCCAATGGCGATCGCTTCCCTTAATTTGTGGCAACTTCACCCCGTTTTGAATTTACTTTTCTAACCTCTACCAAAAAGCTTGCCTTTATAACACATCGGATATAAATTGCGATTATTGGATATTTCCTATAAAATGAGAATGTGAATGAAGGAAAAAACCGATCTTAAGCTCGTATGCTGGTTAGGGGATACGCTCAAAACGCTGCGGAGTTTCCCTGACGAAGTGCAGGACGACATAGGGCACGGGTTATTTCTGGTGCAGAGCGGACTCACGCCGCAGGATGCGAAGCGCCTGAAAGGATTTGCCGGAGTCATTGAGATAGTTACCCGCTTCGATGGAGAAACATACAGAACGGTTTACACGACAAAAATTGCGGACAAGGTCTATGTGCTGCATGTTTTTCAGAAAAAATCAAAGTCCGGCATCAAGACACCACAGCAGGACATAGACCTGATTGCCAGCAGATTGAAAGAAGCACACCACAGGGAGAGCGTACAATGAAGGAAGAAATCGAATGCTATGAAGGCTCCGGCAATGTCTTTGCTGATATTGGCTTGAAAGACGCCGACGAACTTTTTGCGCGTGCGCAAATCGGAGTTGAAGTGTTGAAAATCCTCAAAGAACGTAAGCTGAAACAGCGTGAGATTGGAGAATTACTTGGTATCAAGCAAACCGAAGTATCGCATCTTGTCAACGGACGTTTTAGCCGTTTTAGTGAAGGAAAATTACTAGCTTTTCTGAAGAAGCTTGACCGTAAAGTGATGCTGGTTATCAACCAGGAAGATAATACACACGGCATTTCTTTATCGCTATAAGACAGTGCCATCCAAGGCGTAACTATTAATCTTTCGTAGCGAGTCGCAACGCCACGGGTAAGTGAGGCAATTAAGACTCTTAAGACTTAATAGTCCGTTTGGAGCTTTGGTGATTCTAGGCCTATTGCCCGAATGGTGCCATTTTCAACCTGTTGGTTGGCGATAGCGAAGCGCTGCCGCCAAGGGCGGATCGCTCTTCTTCGTGGCACGAAAATAACCCGCTTGATTTTAATACTTCACCTTAATACCCTTTCTGGGGCTAAGGCTAGAAAAGCTAACAGGAGATGCCAAGCAGTTAAAACATTGCGATAACCAGCTTTGTTGCAATTATCTACTAGCTCAATTTACGAACAAAAATCGCTTACAGCGAACTTTTTTTGGCAAAGCTATGTTATATTGGATTCAGTCGGGTTGAAAGGAGATATTTGCCATTCACTGGATCACTTTGTGGTCTGAGGAAGAAGGGAAACCAACTTCTATCGTGTTTGCAGTGTGGGTATCAGTGAAAATACCTCAGAAGTACTTCAGTGAGCGCACATTCAGTGCAAGGAGCAATACAAGTTAAGTCTGAGACAACTACCACTGAAAGTCTCACTACACATTACCAAGCACACTAGCGCAGCCCAGGCAACTTGCTGCGTTTGGTATAGGAAGAGTTTAAACTGCCGTCTCCTGGTTTGTTTGAGGCAACCCTCAATCACACTCTTGTGATTGAGTGCAACCAAACCCACGTTAAGGAGTTCTTATGAACAACCAAAACCCTGACAAACGGCAGAAGCAGTTGAAAAAGCGTAAGTATAAGCAGTGGCTAAAATGGCTCTGTAAACCTGAAACGCTCCGTCTGCTATTTCAAATTGGTCCGGTTATTTTCAGAATGTTGAAATGGCTGATTGATTTTTTGCAGAACTAGACTGCTAACCCTTCTATACAACCTTTTAAAAAACCTTCTAGCTAAAAGAGGTGAGATATGCTGAATGAAGCTCTAAGGTTGATGAGGGTGTTCCATGACTTATCGCAAAAAGAGTTAGCGGAAAAACTAAAAATATCCAAGTCGTATCTTTCGGAAATCGAGTCGGGTAAAAAAACTCCAACACTTGACTTGCTCAATCGTTATTCAGAGTTTTTTGATATACCTGTATCCTCGATTATGTTTTTCTCGGAAAGCTTGAGCAAAGATGTGAAAACAGAAAAGCTAAGGACATTTGTATCCTCTAAGATTCTTGCAATCCTCAATTTCATTGCTGAAAGATCTGGTCATTTTTATGCTGAGAAGTAGATATAAAGAGTATCAATTAGACCAGTCACCCTTTTACTGCTTGAAATCTAAAGAAAGACTTGCAAAGCTATTACAGATAAGTCAAAAGCAACTCGAAATACTTACCCTTTCAGAAGATTTGTACATAGAGCGAGACAGATTTGAGCCGAAGAAAAAAAAGTCTCGTCTGGTGGAAGAGCCAAAGCTCCCCTTAAAGCGAGTTCAGAAGCGGATTGAAGAGCTTTTGAAGCGAATCAAGGTTCCGGATTATATATATGCTCCAGCAAAGGGACGTAGCTATATCAGTAATGCTAAAGCTCACGTAAATGCGGCTATAGTCAGGAGTCTTGATATCAAAAAATATTTCCCTTCTACACCATCGACGCGTGTTTATTGGTTCTTCCACAAACAAATGAAATGTTCTTCAGATGTTGCTGGTATCCTAACAAAAATCTCGACTTTCAAAAATCATCTGCCGACTGGAAGTCCATTAAGTCCTATACTTTCCTACTTTGCCCATATTGATATGTGGGAGGCAATCAGTAAAATTGTAGAGGGAGCAAGTTGCACTCTAACTGTCTACATGGATGATGTCACAATTTCGGGTACACACATACCAAGTGGGTTAATTTGGCAAGTTGAGAAGCAGTTTCATCGTTGTGGACTACACGATAACAGGGAAAAGGAAAAGCATTATGTTGGTAATAAACCGCGTGAAATAACTGGAGTCATTATTAAAGAAGGTGAGTTAAAGCTTCCTAATTGACAACATCTAAAAATGCATCAGCTTCGCCAATTAATCAATAAAGAAACAGACCCTAATAAACGAGTAAAATTGATGCAATCTTTAAAGGGTTTAGAAGCACAAGCACAACAAATTAGGAAAGTAAATGATATTTAAATATATACTGGGTGCAATTTGAAGATCCAGAAGATAGGTAATCTTACACCCCTGTTGGGAGTAGGATATCAGTAAACCAAAAAGTTTTTCTCCAAAGAGCGACCGCTAAAATACTTATATGTTT
>JAQYWO010000087.1 GCA_029379215.1 Rhizonema sp. PD37 | reverse complement strand
GAACCCCACCCCAACCCCTCCCCGCTTGCGGGGAGGGGAGACAAAGCACACCGAAAAGCGGGGTGGGGTTCATAAGGAATTAAGGTTAATTTACCGGACATGATATTAAGTATTTTTCTCACGGAAAGCGTAAGCATAATTTTGCGACAAGTCTAACTTCACTCTTTATTTAGCGACGAATCTAACTATGGAAAAAGATGTTGCTGCCATTCCATTCCCTAACGAGGTTTCATTTTTACAAAGTTCGCCCAAGAAACCTTGTATTAACCCTCAGACAGGTTATGGTTCTGCTATTGGTCATTATGGTGAGATACTCCAAGGGGTATTTGTCGGAGCAGACGATCACACGCACCGTGGTCTTGTAACGCTTCCATGTGAAGTTTTAACTTCTAATGCCACCTTTACTCCAGATTCTCACATTGCGACAGTCGTCGAACCTGCATTCAAGATAAAATCACGCCGAGCCGCCGAACTGACTTTAGAAAAATGTGGTGTTACAGATTGGGGTGGTTGCTTAACAGTCCATAGTAATATTCCAGAGAGCTGGGGGCTAGGTTCATCATCATGTGATGTCGTTGCTACAATTAGAGCCGTAGCAAATGCTTTTAAAGTCAAACTTGCCCCAACAACAATCGCTAAACTCGCCGTCATGGCTGAGACAGCTTCAGATTCAATAATGTTTGACAATAGTGTAATTCTGTTTGCCCAACGTGAGGGAAAAATCATTGAGAACTTTCAAAATTCCCTGCCTCCTTTGATATGTTTAGGTTTCAATACAGATCCCACTGAAACTGGCGTCAACACTTTGAGTTTCAAACCTGCGGAATACAATTGGCGAGAAATAGAAACTTTTAAAGTTCTACGGGGGCTTTTACGACATGCTATAAAAACTCAAAACTCTAGGCTAATTGGTCATGTAGCATCAGCCAGTGCTCGTATTAATCAAAGATATTTGCCAAAGCCCGCTTTTGCTGAACTAGAGCAGTTAGTTAGTACAGTCGATGCTCTAGGTTTAGCCGTTGCTCACTCCGGTACTGTTGTAACTTTATTGTTTGATCCTCAAAACCCTAGCACTCTGTCACAGATTTCAAAGGCTCAAACATTTCTTTCCCAGATGGGGTTTGGCCAAACCTGGCAATTTCAAAGTAGCTATGGACAAGAGATTTTTATATGAATCATCAACCTTATTCAACAACTGACGAAGCTTTCTTACTTCCTCGTTTAATTCGTCTTGAAAAGAATTTATACGGTGCGGCGTTTTTTCTGATGAAGCTTCTTCCTGCTCGCTTCATCCTTGACTCGGCAGAAAAGGAAGGGCATATTCATCGTGGAACAACAGTTATTGAAACAACATCAGGCACGTTTGGTTTAGCTTTAGCCATTCTTTGCGCTCAACGTGGTTACAATTTAATTTTGGTCAGCGATCCAGCTATTGATGATGCACTCAAGCTCCGTCTTGAAGACCTTGGTACTCGTGTTGAAATCGTCCGCGATCCTTTACCCATAGGGGGTTTCCAGGGCGCTCGCCTCCAACGTATGGCGGAAATTCAAAATGAGCATTTAAATCACTTTTGGCCATCACAGTATAACAACCCTTATAATCCTGGAAGCTACGCACCGCTTGCGGAAATGCTGGTTGAGAGATTGGGCAAAATTGACTGTCTTGTTGGCACGATTGGCTCAGGAGGTTCGATGTGTGGAACCACAAGTTATTTGCGTTCAGTATTTCCCGATCTTCAATCTATTGGTGTTGATACCTTCGGCAGTATGCTATTTGGGCTACCTGATCAAAAGCGGGTACTACGTGGTCTTGGCAACAGCTTAATGCCAAAAAACCTAGAGCATTCAGTCTTTAATGAGATTCACTGGGTGAGCGCAGCCGAAGCCTTTTTAGCTACAAGAATGTTGCACAAAATTAACGCTCTTTACATGGGCGGCACCAGTGGAGCTGCTTATTTAGTAGGTCGTTGGTGGGCACAGCAAAACCCAGATGCAAATGTAGTGGTTCTACTACCAGATGAAGGATACCGCTATCAAGAAACCATTTACAATGATGAATGGCTTTGTCGGAATAATGTTTGGCTCTCAGAATTGCCAAGTGAGCCAAAACTTATAGTTCACCCACTAGAAGCAGATTCTACCTGGTCTCGCATCCAATGGAAGCGTCGTAGCTATGAGCAAGTTGTGGATAGTTCAATTCAACTGAAAACACTGCTATGACTATCTCTTGGTTGGCTTTCATTGAAAGTAACACTAGTGGGACAGGACGTCTGTTTGCTCGTACAGCAGTACAAATGGGTTTTCGACCAATTTTACTAACTTCAAACCCTTCCTTGTATAAGTACGTCCAGGAGGATAAGCTTGATATTTTGCAAGTTGATACCCAAGATGAACAGGTTTTACTCAAAGTATGCCAGCAGCTAGCGATTGAACAACAGCTTGTTGGCATTACCTCTAGCTCAGAGTATTACGTTGCGAGTGCAGCAAGTATAGCGAAGCCGCTTGGATTACCCAGTCCTAACCCTAGCGCCATTCAAGCCTGTCGCAATAAGCAAACACAACGATCTCGCTTGAAACAAGCCGGCATAAACGTGCCAGCATTTTGTTCCGCAACCTCTGTGGAAGATGCAGTGACTGCTGCCAAAAGTTTAGGATTCCCAGTGGTTATTAAACCAGTCTACGGTAGTGGAAGTTTTGGAGTGAAGCTTTGCTCTTTAGTAGATGAAGTCGTGACTCACGCTACGTATCTACTTGAGCAAAAACAGAATGAGCGTGGACTACCTTTGCTCAGCAATATTTTAGTTGAAAAGCTAGCAATAGGACCAGAGTACTCAGTTGAGACTTTCAATCAAAGTATTATTGGCATTACGGAGAAACACCTTGGGGCATTGCCCTATTTTGTTGAGGTTGGGCATGATTTTCCGGCTCCACTAAAAGAGGCTGAGACACAAAGTATTTACCAAACAATATTCAAAACTTTGGATGTTCTGGATTTGGGGTGGGGAGCAGCTCACGTTGAACTACGTCTTACCACAGAGGGGCCGGTCATTATTGAAGTTAATCCGCGTTTAGCTGGAGGTTATATTCCTGAGTTAGTGCGGCTCTCTTACGGAATAGATCTAATTTCGGAGACTATTAGGCAAGTGGTCGGTATTCAACCACTGTTGAAAAAAACAATGGCTGGCTATACTTCTATTCGCTTTATCCTACCTCCGGTAGAGGGTACAATAGTTGAGGTTAATGAGTTAGAAACTGCCCAGCAAATTCCTGGTATTATAGAGGCACGGCTATACTCCAAAATTGGTGATTGCGTTTATCGTCAGGGCAATTTTCGTGATCGCATTGGTCATGTCATTGCATCTAGTAATACGCTTCAAGCCACCCGTGAAGTAGTAAATCTAGCACATAACACCATCCAATTACGGTATCTTTAACAAGAAGCTAATGGAGAACACCGGACGTATTTTGCATTGGTTAAAGCCAACTGCACGGCGTATTATCTTTGGCGCAACAGCTGATGCTAGCATTAACGTTGATTTAGTATATGCTTCTCAAGTAGACATGGCTCACTTAGTCATGCTATCAGAATGTGGGATTATTGATCGCGATCGCGCTTGTAAGTTGTTGCAAGCAATTGACGAGCTTCGCACCTGCAACTTTGCACCACTACGTGGTCAACCTGCCCCACGAGGACTTTTTATACTTTATGAAAATTACTTGATTCAGAAGTTAGGAGATCAGATTGGTGGTTGTCTCCAAACTGCTCGCTCGCGTAATGATCTTAATTCAACGACTTTGCGGTTACGTCTTCGTGCCCCCTACCTGCGCTTACTGAGAGAAGCCCTACGGTTACAAGCAATTTTACTCCAGAAATCCCGTAAATTTGCTGATGTGGTTATGCCTGCCTATACTCACTATCAACCTGCTGTTCCAATTACATACGGTCATTATTTAAGTGGCATTGCAGTTGCACTGGGGAGAGACATTGCAGGTTTCGTTGAAGCTAGCACTGAACTCAATCGTTGCCCTCTTGGTGCTGGGGCAGTTGGTGGTACATCTTTGCCTATCAATGAAACCCGAACAGCGTCTTTACTTGGTTTTGAACTTTCAACTTTGCATTCTATCGATGCTGTTGCCTCTAGAGATTTTATTCTCCGGCTTCTCTCCAATGCTGCCATTCTCGGTATTACGTTGAGTCGGCTTTCAGCTGATTTGCTACTGTGGACGACTACAGAATTTGGATTTCTTTCATTGCCCGATCAACTTGTGGGGTCAAGCTCCATGATGCCGCAAAAACGGAATCCGTTTCTTTTAGAACACGTACAAGGAAGAAGTACATCAGCCTTAGGAGCATTTGTTGCTGCAGCAACAGCAATGCATGGCAAACCTTTTACCAACGCTATTGCAGTAGGAACCGAAGGAGTAGCTCATATATGGAAACCATTGCAGGATATCACCGAGGCGATTACACTAGCAAGATTAGTCGTTACTGATGCGTTACCACAACAGCAGGTCATGCTTCAAAGGGCTGTAGATGGATACACCTCTGCCACAGAATTAGCTAATCGATTGGTCGTCGATGGTGGAATGGCTTTCCGCAGTGCTCATCACATGGTTGGAGCTATTGTCCGAGAAGCTGTCGAAAATGGTGGGGAACCTCTCCAAGATGTGGCGATGCGATCGCTATCCTCGAAAACTCAATCGGTTGACTTAGCAGAATTGGACCCAATTTCTGTTGCACAAGCATCCGTTCATGGTGGAGGTCCTGGTGCTGCTTCAATCAACAATTGTTTGCAAGCTTTGCATACTGATTGGTCCAGACAGATGGAATGCAAGCGGAAACAGGCACAGAAATGGTGCGCGGCAGAAGCAGTATTAAATAACGCGATTCAGCAGCTTTGCAAGTCAGTGACCGCAAATACTAGAAAAGGTGATCTCGACGCGTGAAAACTTTGATGTTTTGAACTAGTGCGCGAATTGCAAGTCATACTGCTTATAAGGCGATCGCCATTTCAAACATCACCGCCAGCACAGTTAAAAACAGTACTACTGTTGGGGACTTGCAAATATCTTCCCGTCACTATCGATGCTTGCAACCACCTATCATTGGTGGTTCCAGACTGCCTTTTAATGACTCCGATGCTACCGGATTTAATATTACCTATCTTCAAGCTGTTGAGTAGTGTTGAGTACCTGTTGAGATGCTATGATAATGGCTGACAGCTGAGACTCGCTCAATCCGTTATTGGCAGCCTTCACAATCATCATAGCTAGTTGCTCTGGCGTTAGATTTTTAATGCAAATTGCCATTTCTGCGATCGCTGTATCCGATGTGTGATAGGAAATAGTAACTTGATTTTCGATGCTTGTTGGTGCCTGTATGGTATCGTGATGATGTATATCTTCAATATTAGTTGCAATCTGCTTGTTTTCAAACGCTACAAAAGGCAGTGATTCTTCTGATAATAGCCATTGCGTCTCTGTATGTACTTTTTTGTCAGTCAAATCTTCAAGTTTAGACAAAGACACCGAAGCTTTATAATATTTGGTTTCTACAACATTGACTGATTCATCCGACTTCAGCTTTGTTGTTTTTCTGTGTTGAGAGACAATTACCTTAGCCTTAGTATAGCTGATGTTCTCGCCTTTTGTAGCGCGTTCTAGGACTTCGACTCTTGCCTCTTTAGGTGTAGAAGGGGCAGCGATTAGATAGAGAGTTGAAGCCGTGATATTCAAATGTGTAAAATTTACGCATTTGAACTGGTCTGCAACCTGCATAAATTTAGTTGCGGCTGATATACTCCAGTTAAACTCAAATTCAAGCCAATTTCTGAAGTTGCCATGTCCTAGATACTGCTTCACCTCAATTAGCTTCTGTCCAATATCAATAATATCTTGAGAATTACGACGCATTAGCGTCTTAATTTCGTTAGTTCGCTGTTGTACGGTTCTTCGCGTTTCCGCTTCTAAAAAACTATATTCAAAGTTTAGCGTTTGCTGAGTTGACAACTGGTCTAACAGTGCAGATGGTGAATTATCATGATTCATATAGTAGTGACCCTGCTTTTGAACGGTGGTATCATTTTGAAAACTGACTTTCAGACTAAATATACATGATTTGATGAAGTTAGAAGACGACAGAAAGTTTAGTCGAGTGACGGCTAAAACTAAAATCTTTCATCTGTATCTCGCTCACATCTATTTATAGGTAGTAATGAAATAAAGTTATTCATTGAGAGCGTGAAAATAACTACAACTATGTATTAAGACTTGATCTTTATCTACAACACTTACCTAATAAGCAATTCCGGAAACAGTTAAATTCTTACTATAAGACTCCTATTTTATTTTTGAAAAAACGACCTACTTCTGTAGAGTGTTCAGCTATGCAGCTATGCAGAGTGCAGAGGGCAGCTATGATCCCACATTTAAAAGTGTAGGATTGAAGTAAAGCTATTGCCCTTGGGAAGATTCCCAAGGGCAGACTTTACATTTGGACGCCGTTTTTCTTCGCGCTATAGCAATCCTAGATCATTCGTAAAATTCTCTCCTCTATCTTTTCTTGGCGCTCTTGGCGACGGCAGTCGCCAAGGGCGGGAAACCCGCCTTAGCGCAGCCTCGTCTAAAACCCTTCGGGCATGGCTGCGCTAAGGCGGTTAATAATTCTACAACTCAAATAGGACTGCTATATACATCCCCTTAAAACATCTTTTTTAAAACAGGGCTTTAAACCCTGAGGGGGATTACCCCTCACAGGTGTAAGTTTTTAATATTTCGGTTGAGGCAAGAATTGGGGGATGAAAAGACAAGTAGACATGTCAGATTGTTTAACGTAAAAATAGGCTATTGAACTGATTTGTTGGTCGGTACTATACCATATGTAGTTCGGTTTTCATCCCTTGTCTACTTTCCCACTTTGTCTTTCAAGTCTTGCCTTCACCCAAAAGTAAAAAACCTACGCTTGAAAGGGGATACTCCCCCCGGCAGACTTTGCGTTGAACCCAAGTTTTAGCTTGTAATTAAGTATCCAAGGGTGGGGTTTTGTTCAGGGCAATTAGGGGCGAAACGGACGCAGTTTGATAAAATCAACCCATCTGTTTTTCAGGACTCCTTTAGTTTATGGGGCAACAGTAGATACATCAATGAGGATAAATTAAGGAAAGTTATGGATATATAGCGTTTTTCATTTGAATCATATACATTATGTTAGGGCAAGCGCTCTTACTGAAGAAATTCCAAGTTTCTTGCTTTGCACACCAACCTAGTATCCTTAATTGAGGATTCAAAGCTAAATTTGCTTTTCAATAGGAGAATGCAATGTCTTTTGGCTCTATGCGTTTTTACTGGTTGCAAAGTCTAGGAATTGCGATTGGGAGTGCGATCGCCTTATATACAAACAGCTCGATTGCCCAAATCACTCCAGATCGCACTCTGCCAAATACTTCCAACGTGAGATTAGAGGGCAACACAAGAATTATTTCCGGCGGAACGACAAGAGGCGCTAATCTGTTCCACAGTTTCTCTGAGTTCTCTGTTCCCAGTGGCTCAACTGCTTTATTCAGTAATGCACTAAATATTCAAAACATTATTAGTCGAGTCACAGGACAGTCTGCCTCTGTTATTAATGGTTTAATCACATCTAATAGCACAGCCAATCTATTTCTGATTAATCCCAATGGGATTATTTTTGGTAAAGATGCTAGTTTGAACATCGGCGGTTCCTTTGTCGCCACAACAGCTAATGCCATCGGTTTTGGCAATTTTGGATTTTTCAGCGCCTCGAATCCAGAAGCACCTGCTCCCTTGTTAACAGTAAATCCAAATGCTTTATTATTCAATCAAATTGCGGCTTCCCCGATTCAAAATAGTTCAACTGCGCCAGCTGGTTTACGTGTTCCTGATGGTCATAGTTTGCTACTAGTAGGCGGCAATGTCAACATGGATGGTGGTCAATTGAATGCTGATGGTGGTCGAATCGAATTGGGTGGATTAGCAGGAACGGGAAGAGTTGGGCTAAACATTGACACCACTGGCAATCTTCTGAATTTGAGTTTTCCTTCACAAGTGCAACGAGCTGATGTTTCCCTCACGAATCAAGCTCAAGTAAATGTAACCGCAGCTGGCGGTGGTAGTATTGCTGTCAATGCTCGTAACCTAGACATTTTAGGAACAAGTAGCCTGAATGCTGGCATTAGTAACAATTTGGGGTCAGTTGGCACAAATGCTGGCAATATTACCATTGATGCAACTGGGACAATCAACCTTAGAGAGTCGAGTGTGATTCAAAATATTGTAAATTCCGGAGCGACTGGTAATGCTGGCAAAATTAATATAGTTGCTGACTCGCTCAATTTACTCACTGGCTCCCAACTGTTTAGCAGTACTCTTGGAAAAGGGAATGGGGGCGAGGTAAATGTTCGCGCCGGAAATACGGTTTCCTTTGATTCAGCAGGTAACAATACCAGCACCACTGGGATTATCAGTTCAGTAGCGAATACAGGAGAAGGCAAAGCAGGCGACATCAACATTACCAGTGGCTCGTTTTCGATCATCAATGGCGCTCAACTCAATTCTATCACCTTTGGTAAAGGAGATGCAGGCAATGTGAATATTCGCGCTGAAAGTACGGCCTCTTTTGATGGAGCCAATGCCGGAGCCAGTGGAATACTCAGCGCAGTGGGAACCGGAGGGATAGGCAACGGAGGTGATATCAACATCACCACGGGTTCCTTGACAATAAGTAATGGCGCTCAACTAAATGCTATCACCAGAGGGCAGGGGAATGCAGGTAACGTTCAGATTATTGCCCGCGATAAGGTTTTCATTGATGGAGAGAATCCGAATTCAATCGTTGATCCTTATGCAGGCGTCAGTTCAATATTTGCCTCAGTAGGGGTTGATGACAACGGGAAGCAAGCAATAGGCAACGGGGGTACTATCAACATTACAACCGGGTCACTTCTGATCACTAATGGCGGTGAACTAAATGCCATTACCAGAGGGCAGGGAAATGGGGGTAACGTTCAGATTAATGCTCGTGACACAATTGCCATCGATGGGGAGAGAAGGAAGAGTACGACAAGAGCTGCCAGTGCAGTATTCGCCTCAGTTGATGGTAATGAGTATAGTGGTTATCCCGATTTGAAACCAGCCGTAGGGAACGGGGGTGACATCAAAATTACCACTGGGTCACTTTCAATCACGAGGGGCGCTGAACTGAGTACTCTTACCAAAGGGCAGGGCAATGCGGGTAACGTGATAATTAATGCTCTCAATACGGTTTCCTTGGATGGAGAGAATAGCAACAGAGGTCCCAGTGCGATATTCAGCTCAGTGGATGCTAATTTGTATACTACTCAGCCGCCAGCAAAAGGAAACGGGGGCGACATCAAAATTACCACTAGGTCACTTTCAATCACCAGAGGTGCTGAACTGAGTACTATTACTGAAGGGCAGGGCAATGCAGGTAATGTGACAATTAATGCTCTTAATACAGTTTCCTTGGATGGAGAGAATAGCAACGGAGGCTCCAGTGGGGTATTTAGTTCAGTGGACGCTAATTTGTATACTAAAAAGCCGCCAGCAATAGGTAATGGGGGCGACATTAAAATCACGACAAATTCGCTGTCAGTAACCAATGGCGGCGGACTGTTTGCTAGCACTTCCGGGCAGGGAGATGCGGGCAACGTGAACATAAATGCTCTTGGACGAGTCTCCTTTGATGGAGTAACAAGCAATGGAGGCTCCAGTGGAGTCTTTAGCAATGTGAAATCGGGAGCCGTTGGTAACGGTAGAAATATCCAAATTACAGCAAGAGAGCTTTTTGTGACGAATGATGCAAGGCTTTCTACTACCAGTGCAGGAAATGGCGCGGCAGGTAACATAAAAGTCGATGCTAATTCTATCAATTTGAACAGAGGCACTCTTAGCTCTGAGACTATAGGATCTGAGGGTAATATCACGCTACACGCCAGAGACTTGCTGTTGCTTCGAGGTGGCAGTAATATTACCACCAATGCTATGGGAGAAAACGTCACTGGTGGCAACATCAACATTAATACCAACATCCTCGTAGGATTTGAAAATAGCGATATCACTGCCAACTCTACTGATTTTCGTGGCGGTAATGTCACAATCAATACTAAAGGTCTGTTTGACATCCAGTTTCGGGATGTCCCTTCCACAAACACAAGCGACATCACTGCCACTGGGGCGACTCGCGAGTTGAGTGGCAATGTGCAAATCAACACACCGGATGTAAATCCTAGTAAAGGCTTGGTCGAACTCCCAATTAATTTAGTTGATGCTTCTAGCCAAATTTATAATAGCTGCACTCCTGAAACTCGGCAATTCCAGAATACTTTTGTGGCAACAGGGCGCGGCGGACTACCCATCAGTCCGACTGAGCCGTTACAAGATTCAGGTACTCTATCAGCTTGGGTGAGGTTGAAAACGCAACCAGAAGACTCGGCCTACACAAATACTCAGCCGCAACAACCAGCAGTTTCAAATACTACCAAAGTTGCTGCGGCGACAACTCCAATTGTAGCAGCTACTGGTTGGGTGATGGATCGCAATGGCAATGTACAGTTAGTCGCACAAGTGCCTCAAGTCAACCCTGACATTCCTTGGCAAACACCTGCAACTTGTCCTGTATCTCAGTAAGCTGTGAATTATGCAAAAACTTCAGATGATTAAGCTTGTAGCTAGATTTAGTTTGAGAAATGTCATCTTGTTTACTCTGGCAAGTTTGTTAACTATTATCCCTAGCACATTCGCCAAACAACTAGAACACTTGCCCAGCAAAACTTCCGCCCAAACTATCCAATCCCCAGCTACTACACCACAGCAACTTCTTGAGCAAGGAGAAGCACTTTATCAAGCAGGACGCTTTAGCGAAGCAGCAACCATTTTACAACTTGCTGTCCGTACTTATCAACGAGAAAGTAACAACCTTGCACAAGCCGCCGCGCTCACTAACCTCTCCCTTGTCTACCAGCAACTTGACTTGTGGAAAGAAGCCGATGCAGCTATTAACAGTAGCTTGAAGTTACTTGGCTGGGATGAAAAAAATCAAAAGTTAAATGTCAACCATCCAAAGTCGGAATTATTGTCAATTCTCGCACAAACTCTCAATATTCAAGGGGGATTGCAACTGGCACAGGGACAAGCTGATGTATCTTTGAAAACATCACAGATGGCAGAGCAAATTTGGAGAAAATTGGGCGATCATGCCGGAGTAATGCGCAGCCAAATTAACTCTGCACAAGCTTTACGAGTTTCTGGTTTTGATCGTCGTAGCTTCGATATCTTGAATGAAGTCTCTCAACAGTTGCTTTCCTCACCTGACTCGCTTGTAAAAGTCACGGCTTTGCGTGCTCTTGGAAATACCCAGCAACAATTCGGGTACTTAGAGCACTCCAGAAAAAATTTAACCCTCAGCTTACAAATTGCCCAACGTCTACAAATGGCGCAAGAAACTAGCCTGACAGAATTGTCTCTTGGTAATACTGCTAGAGCATTAGGTAATATAGAAGATGCTATAATTAATTATGAAAATGCTGCGACAGGGTCAAACCCACTCACCAAAGTACAAGCTCAAATCAATCAACTCAGCTTACTAACCCTGAAAGAACACCTAGCAGAAGCAAAAGCATTAATACCCACCATCCAGGCTGAACTCGCTAATTTACCTACCAATCAAGCTGGTATTTATGCACGGATTAGTTTTGCTCGCACTTTAACGAAAATTGGTAACAAAAAAGACATTGCAGAAATTTTGGCAACCAGCGTTCAACAAGCCAAAACAATAGGCGATCAACGTGCAGAATCTTATGCGCTAGGCAGCTTGGGAGAAGTTTACGAGCACAACAACCAGTGGCTTGAGGCGCAGGATTTGACGCAGCAAGCATTGTTTCTCGCTCAAAAAATCGATGCCTCAGATATAGCTTATCTTTGGGAGTGGCAGTTAGGACGCTTGCTCAGAGCAAGAGGAGATATTCAGTCAGCTATATCTGCTTATGATGCGGCAGTCACAAGGCTTCAGTCTCTTCGCCGTGATTTGGTGGCAGTTAACCGAGAAGTACAGTTTAATTTTCGTGATCGAGTAGAACCCATTTATCGGGAGTCTGTTGAGTTACTTTTACAACAGAAAGGACAAGGAAAGCCCGATTTAGACAAAGTACGTCAGCGAATAGAAGCCTTGCAAATAGCAGAACTCGACAACTTTTTCCGAGAAGCTTGCTTGAGTAACCAATTTGTGGTGTTAGACAAAGTAGTAGACAGTGACAACCCAAGCACTGCTGTTTTTTACCCGATTATTCTCGATAACCATTTAGAAGTTATTCTCAAACTTCCCCACCAACAGTTGATGCATACAACTTATACAGTCAAGCGTCAGGAAGTCGAGCAAGTCATTACAAAAATGCAACAGATGATAGTCGAACCCGACGCTAATCAGAAATTTAAAGTCGTTTCTCAACAGCTGTATAACTGGTTAATTAAACCAGTTGAAGGTGACCTCAAAAAGAGTAAAGTGAATACTCTAGTCTTTATCCCAGACGGGTTGTTGAAAAATATTCCGATGTCTGCGTTGTATGATGGCAAAGAGTATTTAGTCCAAAATTACGCTGTAGCTGTTAGCCCCGGACTGCAACTATTTACTCCCAAACCTCTAGCACAGAAAAAATTAAGTGTCCTAGCAGGAGGACTATCGCTACCGCCTAGAAATGAAATGTTTGCACCGCTTCCCAACGTTAAGGTTGAACTGGAATCAATTCAGCAATCGGGTATATCGACAACTACATTATTAAATGAAAAATTTAGGAGTACGACTTTAGAAAAAGCTATCAACGCTCAACCTTTTAAAGTTGTTCACCTGGCAACTCACGGGCAATTTAGCTCTAAAGCAAAAGACACTTTCATTCTAGCAGCAGATGGACGCATCAATGTACGTGAATTCGATAGTTTGCTCAAGAGTAGAGAGCAAAAACGAACAGAGCCAATTGAATTACTTGTTTTGAGTGCTTGCCAAACAGCAGCAGGAGATAACCGTGCGGCATTGGGATTAGCAGGAGTTGCCCTGCGTGCTGGAGCGCGGAGTACTTTAGCATCCCTGTGGCAAATTGGCGATAACTCTACAGCCAAGTTTGTTGAGGAATTCTACCACCAGTTAACAGCTGGTAAAAGTACGGCAGAAGCTTTACGCGAGGCTCAATTAAAACTTCTCAAAATGAACGAATACAACCGTCCATTGTACTGGGCACCCTACGTCTTAGTTGGTAATTGGTTGTAGTAGGGGCGATCTTCGTAGCGATCTCCCTTGTCTTCTCACTCGGGGAGACGCTTCTCTTCGAGACGCTTCGCGAACGCGAACGCGAACGAGCGTCACGGTGAGACAGAGAAAGCAGGAGGGTTAGCCCGCTCTCACGGGGACTGCGATCTTCGCAGCGATCTCCCTTGTCTTCTCACTCGGGGAGACGCCAAGGGCGAACGAGCGTCACCCGATCTTCGCAGCGATCTTCGAGTCCTCGAGCGTCAGGGCTGTTCGCCCTTACTGATGGTTTGGTGAATTTACTAAAGGAGCCGTAGCAAGATTACCTAAATTGATAGATTGCAATAAGCTTTGCCATGCTTCTTTAACAAATGCATCATTAGCATTAGAAAGGCGTTTTTGTGCCAGCATCGTTAAAGCGTCAAACCAAATACCTTCTTTCGCATAGATTATAATCTTTTTTTGGGGATCTGCTGCTGCCAATTGCTGCATTACACGAGAATCTAAATTAACTCTTTGAATATCTCCTTCTACGTACACGGGAACACTTGCTGTCTGCTGGCAGTGGACTTTTAAATACCAGTGATATGTTTTACCTACTTCCAAGGGTGTCACAGTATTAGGGAGAGGAATACCAATGATACCGGGCTTTGGAGGTAGGGCGATCGCATTTCTATAAACATCCTTTCCCATACTATCCTGCAAGATAAATTCACTGCTTAGGTTAGCCAAATCTCGAGTGTATGGAACATAAAACCAAAATGTTGGTCGTTCAGATGCGGTTAACCCCCCGACAATTTCGATCATTGATTCGTCTGTTTGTTTGCCAACCTTTTGCACCTCTTGCAATGGTACTAAGGCAGTGAGTGCAGTTGCAACCGCAGGACATTCATCTCGGCTACCCATTCCTGCCCTACGCCCAGATATAGGACTTAACTGAGGTGGTATTTTTGGTAAAATAAAAATTGGTCGAGAGGTACTTTGTTGAGGTACACCTCCGCTTGGTTGTGCAGGCTGCTTAATAGTTTCTGGTTGTTGAGTTTGGGCTGTTACTTGTGCTGGATATTGGATGGGGAAGCTCAAAATTAGAGCAATTGTTGAAATCCATTTCATTGAGAAGGTACGGTTTCTACCTATGGCTATCTTCATCATGCATAATCAGGTATTAGAGGGTGTTTAAACATCAACTGTCCGCATTGTAGCTCCACAAATACCCGTAAAAATTGCCTAAAAAGAGGTAAACATAATCACAAACGATGTGATTTTTCTCACTAATTTATTTAGGATTATGAGCAATTTAAACCAGAACGCAACGAGAAGACAGCAGGAATGCTGGATGTTTTAAAAGTCGAAACGGGTTAAAAATTATGCGAGTCGTGGAACCGTAATACGTATCATCGCAATATAAATAAAAGTCTGTCCTGTTTGTCAGGTGATGAATTCAACCCATCAGTTTTCAGGACTCCTTTAGTTTATAGGGCAACAGTCTATACATCAATGAGGATAAGTTAAGGAAATTTATGGATCTAGTTAAGTTGAATTTGTTTGAGAAGTTACAGCATTATCTTTCAAGATTTTTTGCAATTCTTTAACTACATTGCCAGTGGAACCAAGTTGTAAAGTGGCTTGGGTTGGTTGATTTGAGACGCCATTTGCATTTTGAATACCTCTCATTTCTTTGTGTTCTGAATTAAACTTCAATCAGAGGATGAGGCATTTCGGATCGCGAGGGTACTCTTTTCGGATATTTTCAGGAGGAAGTAATTCAGCTATAGAGTGAATTTTAGAGTACAGTATCTTTACAGTAGCAACCTAAGAATCGGCGCTGGCGGCTAATTCTATAAAGAAGCAAAGAAAGACAGAGTATGACAAAACAATCAAATTCTGCTAATCCATCTTCCTCCGTGCCGCGATCGCTTGCAGACCGATTTGAACTCGGGAATGCATTGCGTACAAAAGTACCTTTATCCGTACGAATGACATCTTTGACAGAGCTATTGCTGACTTTGCTGTGACTTATGCTTACCAAGTCGAGAGCGACTACCAAATTTTAGTGACTGCGGTACAGGCCTCTCCAATAATATCAAATCCGTTGGTATCGGAGTGATTCATCATTTCTCTTGCTCTTGTATACGAGAGTCTCTGCGGTTTTTTAATTGTTCAGATGCTACCGGATTTGATATAACTTGCGATTTGCTGCCTTTTTCACCATCTGATGCAAGGAAAATCACGCGATCAGGTTTGAGGGAGTGAATTGAGGTGACAATGGGTTGGAAAGAACCGCCAACTGTTACAAGGAGAATTTTGGGCGTAGATACTGTCAAGTTTGGTTATGGAAATAACAAGAAGAATTACTCGGTTTTTTCTTGTGGAGGTAAGAGTAGCTGGGCTAAGCTTTGTAGTTGAGGATAGATTTTTTCAAAATTTTCCCTGAGGTTTGCTGCTTTTTTGGGTGAAGGGTTCATACCACAATGGGCAATATCATTTCGCAATTCGGTTATTTGCTCCCAGACATTGACTAATTCATCTTTGTTTTGCAAAGCTTCAAACGGCTCATCACACCGACTGGGAGTGATTGACTGGGTATTATCTTTTTTTCGTTTTTGCCGCGCCGCATTGTTTAAAGCAGCTTCCACAGGAGCACGTCCCTGTTTGTTATCAAACATTGGTTCCTCAAATTTTAAAGTTAGTACGGAAACTATCCATTCACGCGCCAACGTTACTGCTTGCACAATTTGCTGTCGCTCGCGATACCACTGAATCATCCGCAACTGTAACCATAAGTTATCAGGTAGTTTCAGTGTCTCTATTGGATTTAAGAGCGCAAATTGACCATACTCTTGCACAACCTGTTCAGCCAGGATAGCAAATGGCTGTGCTTTTTGAGCGATGCTAGGCTCGGCTTTCTTTAAAGCAGCTTCTAATTTGGTTGCTTGCTCCATTGTCTCTATTGGTCGAGTCAAACCCAATGCCAGAGAAATAGACTCAATCGCTTTAGATGCTGAATTAAGATTGTTCTTGAGTTCCCTCGCTAATAAGTTATCACGCAATTCTATGCCACTGGGTATTCCTTCTTTGAGCAAGTCAGCCAGCACTTGTCCATCTCCGGTTTTCACAAATAGATTTGTAGCTATTAACCAATCGAGAATGCTGACAAATTCTGATAAGTCAATTACTGGCGCAGGTTTACCTAATTCAAAAGCTCCGTAATAGATAGCTTCAATTTTTACAGCTTTAGCTGATTTGAGATAAGCAGCAAACAAAAACACCAAAAATGGCAGCGATCGCAACCCGTGAGTGATATCAAATATCACTGTTTCACCGACATTAACCCGCGCCGTAATTGTATTAAACATCTCCCACATTTCCACAGTCGTTTCACCTTTAGGAATAGAAACATGTTCAATCCGAGGATCGTTTAACTTTAAAAGTGCTGGCCATGTATTCTGTTCAGCTTCAGGTGTATTGCAAACTAACATCCGGTCATGTTCCACAAACTGGCGTAATGCTAGGCTAAACACACCGCCTTCATACTCTTTATCTTTCCAAAGATAAACTGTTCCAGACTTCAAGCCTTTATCGTTTAAGAATGTAATGATGGTTCGCATATCAATTAAATCTCTAATTTTGACATAATATTGACTTGTGTTTGTCCCATTCCCAATCTGGTTTTCATCCCTGTACCCGCAAACTGAGCATAGTTAACTAGTAAATGAGCCACATTTGCCAGCAACTCATCAGCACGGTTGAGAACTTGTAGTGTTACGTCGCCAATAAAACCATTCACATAACCTTTGTGCAATACAAGCGATCGCGTCTGAATTTTGTGATGCTTCAGCATAATGCCGTTAGTCAGGTAAGCTATTAATTCATCACTTCCCAAATAGATAGGTGCAAAATGATTCCAGCGTTCCAACCAACTGCGAAACATCAAGCTGGGTACGGGGAGGGGTAAATTTGTACTACTTTGAGCAAAGGCTGTGGGAGTGAGAAATTTCAGGTTAAATTGCCTGATTGGTTCTGGCTCATTCGCCACTAAAGTTGTGTATAATTCTTCATAGCTGGTGGTTTCGTCTTCACGGTTGATGATGTTAAACTTGGCTCCGAGAAATTCCAGAGATTCTGATTCGAGTAAGGCGATTCCTTTCGCAGCAACTTCCTGTAATCCACATAGAGATAATTTGTAAAACTCTTCTGGATGAAAAGTCAAAAAGTCTTTAGATGTAGAGTAAAAACCCAATATTCCAGAGTAAGAAGTCGAGGGAATCTTTTCGCTTCCCATTTCTAACCCTAGTTTTTGATGTAGTTGCTTCACCAGTTCCAACCCATAGGAACGCGGTAAAACTGTTGATTCAGATACGCTTAAAGTCCAGGTTGAATGAATGAGCATAAAAATTATCAAGTTTTAAATTTAACCCATCCCGGTACAAATCTAATTTCCCCATTCGGATTCACCACAGTTCTTCTAGATTTAGGTGCTTCAAATCCAGGTGCTTTTAAACCGCAAGTATCACGAATTTCCTCTCTCAACTCGTCTTCTAAGAGTAAATCCACCGTTGTCCCCGTCATCCCACTTCCCCATCCGAGTCTCAAGTTGTAAGGAGATTTTTCCGCCTCATAAAATTCCCGGATATAATTAAAGTCTAGATTTTTTACTCCTGCTCTAGGATTGTTTTTCATCTTTTGCCAGTAATCATGCTCATAGTCCCATTGTTCTTGAGCAAATTCATGGCATATTTGTAAGAGTTCGTCAAGAGTGGTGAAGGGTAACTTCATTCCCTGTTTGTGCTTGAACCAAGACAGCATTTCTGTGTCTAAACTCAGAGTAAATTCTGTCTGAACATTCCGCACCATTTCAACATAAATAGATGCTTTATACTTAGCTAAGTAGTCAGAAAATCTGCTGGAGATGATCACCTCAGCGACGACAGGAAAGTTGAGAGGTATTTTTGTTCCTTTCTTAGTTGTGATTTGCCCTTCTGAAAGAGGTTCAGAATCTGTAACTTTGAGACACCGCAAGAAGTCAGTATTTGGTCCTTTACCAGGAAAGTCTCTTTGTTGATATGTGAGATAATATTCAGAGAATAGACTCTCCATGAATAAGTCATCATCTAAAGATTTTTGCTGATGCTGGTTGAGTTTACCTAGCCTTTCTCGTAAAGTTTCCTCAATCTGACTGACTCGCTTTGCTGAAGGGACTTGATAACGGTCTGCATATTTGAGTAAATGATAAGCTATAGCAGTTCTCATTGCTCCTTTAATCGAAGAACCGGGGATGAATAACTGTCCCATCCCATTACGAATCATCGGACGCAAGTCTCTGATATTAGCATCTGTCAATTTTTGGCTAATGGCATTCTTGGGGAAAATTAACTCGCCGTTTGCATCAATTGTGTTCCACCATTGGGAACCAAATGCTTGTCTGAGGAGATTGTTAATATCTTTACCTTCTTCAATCGCTTGAATATAGTCATTTAAAAATCTCCCTCCCTTTTGCTGTAAAGCTTTTGCCAAAGCCTCTTGATTGGGAAGATAGACTTTTTTGTCTGTCTGCACGTATTCAAAAGGATTCAATCTCGATACAGCTGAACCAATATGTAGGATAGGACTTGACAAGTGTACCCTTTTGGATTCATAGACTTCAGGTTTCTGGAGAGCAAATTCAGGAGAAGCCGCCATAATGTTATTTCTCCTGTACTTTAATTGGCAGACTTAAAGCAATTCCACTGCGGTAGATGCGGTGTTTGCTAAATTCTTTGGGTGTGACATCTACCAGCTTTCCTTCTGGTTGCTGTGGAAAAACAGAACCTTCGGTAAACATTCGCACCATTTGGCGACGCAGGTTACTCTCGGCAAGCCAACCACCACGTTCTTGAATGTCATAGCTGGCGTGTTCTAGCAAACTATCAGGTAAAGGTGATTCCCAAAACAAACTCATGAGAGTATGGTGAGTTCCCCCAGAGAATTCCGCCACATCATGCCAAGTTGGAGGCAAATCTAACCACTCAACTTCAAATCTTCCTGCACCACTGGAACGTTCTCCGCCTAATCCTTCTTCGCCTAGTAGATGCAAAGCAGCTTGAAGGTCATTGGCTAATTTCTCTTTCTCTTTAGAGAATTGTAGCAGAAAGTACAAACCGGATAAACTTTTAATGCCGTGACCATTTTGTTCCCAATGGAATTGCACAACGCCAGTATGATAAAGGTTAGTTGCTCTAGTAACGCGATCTACAGCAATTTTAGGTAATAGACTAATTTCTCTAGCTTTTTTATAGTCAAAAGTTCCTGCTTTATCCAATAAGCTATTAGAGTTCTTTGTGTTTGTCCGATCAATTAACTCTTGGCGATCGCATTTTGTGAAACCCTCTCCCTGATACCATTTATGCCATACTTTTAATGGTAGGTAATGGAGAGTCTTGTAAGTTTTGAAAAACTTCAAGTCCCCCCCATCAGTCCCATCATCACCTGGGTAGTTAATGGGGAATATTTGAGGACGAGGAAGATAGTAAATCACCTCTGTGCCATTTTGCCGATAGATGAAAGTAGAACTTAGGCGAAATGGCGATTGCTGCTCCGGATATTCTTCACTGGGAAATAGCTCTAATAATTTCTCAACTGCATCTTTACCAAACAACCGCGCATAGGCACTTACCCAAGCACTAAATAACGTATCTGAACGCACTCGTTCGCTCGTTTCTTCAATACCAATCCCTAATTCTCCAAAATGAGCAACAGAGCGCCCAAAGTTGAGTTTCACTAATTTCCAGGTATTCATGCTCATAGCAATTTAAATAAAAGATAGGTTTGTAGTTGCGCTTTAGCGCTCTTAACAGCGCAACTACGAACCTGACGGTAAGCGCCGTTCAATCTCGTCACGCAAACGTCCAAAGTTATCTAAGAGTGCTTGTGTGTTGGCTACAGGTGCAATTGGTTGTAAACCGGATGCTCCCGGAGGTGTATTGGTAATCTGACGGTATTCATCGAAGTTGCGATAGGAAAATTCAAAGTTCTCAAATGTCACTTTGCCGTAACCTCTAGAACCATGTCCCCCAAGTGCATCATCTTCCAGAATGGCGAGGGCGATCGCAATGTTTTGCAAATCTGGTATCGCTTGCGAGGCATCTTCCACAGTGTAAACTAATTCAAACTGGAATTTTGAACCTGCGGGTACGCGTTCTAACTGTCTGGGGTTCGCTGCTGCTGTGACTCTATCAATCCCATTTTCAAACTTCCACTCTGTCATGTAAAGCCCAGTGTCTACTCTCTTCAACTGTTCTGCTGAATCCGGGAGCAAATGACAATCTCGCACAATTAGACGAGCCGGAGCGTTACGTCCGCGATTGATTCTGGTATAATTCTGATTTTCTATTGTGCGAGTGGAACTATTAGATTCAATTAGTCCCTGCGCTCTAGCAATATCTGTTGGCATCCAAAACTTAGAACCGCCTGTAGAACCAAAGACGCGGCTAATTTGACAGGTACGTGCGCCTTCATAGGGAATCAACAACCCATCAATTTCTGTAATGCCATCTTCTAAATCATCACTTTCATAACGATAAGTCCCGCTTCCTCCTGTACGATTGAGAGGTTTATTTAACAAGCGTTCTAATATTGAACGCAGTTTGCCTTTGATGGATGAACCTGGCAAATAAGGATACTGAGTCAGAGGATCGCGAATGACAGGCTTATCAAGTCCACCAATATCTAAATTCTCCCCACCGCCCCCAATATGCAATCCAGTTTCTACTAAAAGATGACTGGTGAGGCGCAATTTACCGAGTAAGGGTTTTTGTTCTGTTGATGCTGGCATAATATCGATGTTAGATTTTGTATTAGGTAAAGTAAGCTGTTAGCCTTTTTGAGGATGAATAGTCTTATCTTCCACCTTCAGCTTTGTGATAAGCAATTATTGATTCTATGAATTGAACTAGCCTCTCAAAATCTTCTTTGCTGTATACTTTATCGATAGCAGCCGACATAACGTCACCTAATGGTTTGGCTGCTTTCTGTCTCGCTGCGGCGTAGGCAAGTTTGGGTTTGAGTAAGACTACATCTGTTTCAATTTTTGAGAAAATTAATTTTTCCTTCTCAACATCTGCATTCTGTTGAAGAATTTCCAACTTATCATTGATTTCTTGTTCCGTGCCTAGAGACAATTTTATTTTCTCTTTTTCAGCGTCAGCAGTCCTTTGAATTTGGGCAATTTCTTTATCTTCATCTTGAGCTATTTTTGCTTTTATTTGATTTACCGCATCTAAAAATTTACGAATCTGGTTTGTTTCTAATCTTTGCTGCTTGAGATAAAGACCAAAGTCAGCAGCATGTCTAACTAGATCCCGAATAGGATAGGTTTTTAATCCGGACAAAGCATCAATTGTTTGAATGATATGCTTAACAATGTCTACTGCTTGATTCGTATTATTTTGAGATGCTGACTGTCTTTGGTTTGTCTGAATCTGAGAAGTTATTGCTCTTTGATTTCCTACCTGAACAGAATGTTTATTTTGTCTATTTGGTTCTATCATATTCATCAACGGTTTAGTAGTTCAATCCAAGTTGCGATCACCCGAAAGTAAGGTGCATTATAAGGATTTTTTAAAGAAGTACGAAAATCTGCATCATCTAGTACTCGAGTCGGCAATCTTGCTATAGTATAAGCTATCTTCGGTAAATGTAGATAGTAACGAGTATCTATCGCTTCTTTTAAGTTTTTATCTTTAATTTTATTCAGCGCCTGCTCCTGCATTTGAGCAGTCATTAATAGGTTACGTACAAAGCTTCTAGAATAATTGACTCCTATATTCTGCTGTTCTAATCTATCTACAAAAGGAAAAATTCCAAGTAGATTTGGTTTAGTTTCTTGCTCCAAACGTTCTTTTATTTTCGAGTCAGTGATATTAATATTTTCCATTCCCAACCATTCATCCCACTTGAACGCCTGACCAAATAAGCTTAAACTATCTCTACCGTTTCCTTTAGCAGAGTCTTCCGCTTCACCTGATTCTTTAGCAGCTTGATACAGGGGAAATTTAGCATCTGCAAGGCTAATTCCTGCCGATAAAGTAATATCTGGATTATACCCTG
Source organism: Rhizonema sp. PD37 (assembly GCA_029379215.1). Classification (GTDB taxonomy): domain Bacteria; phylum Cyanobacteriota; class Cyanobacteriia; order Cyanobacteriales; family Nostocaceae; genus Rhizonema. Next base: position 6,093 of record JAQYWO010000087.1, on the reverse strand, counting down.
TATAAGCCCGGAAGCACTGATAAACATCAAAAGCAAATTCTACGACTTCGTTCCAAGCACCACTGACAAATAAATCATCACCTCCAGCATAGATAAATAGTAAATTCAATCTGTCATCTTCCGGTGTTAATTGTTTGATGTTGTTTGGGATATTTTCCTTTCTTACTGCTGCTAGGCTATTGAGATATACTTTAAAGAAATAACTTATTTGGCGGGAAAGCCCAGCTATTTTAGGTAAGGTTTTTTTATCCAAACCCTCAGCAAAGATTCTTCCTAAGCGATCTACATCCATCCGTAAAAAGCCAACTCTCGAAATTCCTTTAGCTGTCTGGGCCATTTCAGTAGCACGCATGAATCCAGTTTCTTCAGGATTTTCTGTCTGTTTACCATAGTTACCTAATAGCAAGGGAACAGAATTACGGAAATGACGGAACTTATAATGTTCTACTGTCCAGTCGTTGACTAACAAAGCTATATCTGAATCTGGAACTATTTGCTTCCAAGTGGAAAAGAGATGGTAATAGACATTTGTATTAGGAAGTTTAAAAGAGATTGTGTGTAATGCATCTTGAATATCTTGCCGTTGCGATCGCACAATTGCCTCAACTTGCAACAGTTGTCCACCCAAGCTAAACATACTGCGGCAAGTTTCACAAGCAAGTACCGAATCTGCTTCTTTGGGATTAAGCTGTTTTAAATTTTCTACATCATCTCGATGGCAAACACGGCAGGGTTCATGACTATCACGCTGTTTGATAAAATCATTAATATAGTTAGCGAATTTACGGGATTTGTGTGTAGCTAGTTTACTAGTTACATTTGACCAATGCTTAGCAAAGTTCGCGTTTGCAATGTCTTCAATAGAAAATGGTATATGATCGAGAGCAAGAAAAACCTTGCCTTGAAATTCATCTAAAAGCCATTTATTAAATTGCTGACGTACTTTCTCTACAATATTTTCTATTTTCTCTGTCTCTGGAGCCAAAAGATACAAGTTACCTCCCCCAGCGTAAATGACATTAGTGCGGGGAAGCTCTAATTCTGTCAGCAGTTGCTGTACGACTTCTTCTGTGACTAATTCTAAGTAAAAACTGCGTGCGCGGAGGGATTTGAGCGCTCCATCTGAAGATATGGTGTAAATAAATTTTTGAATTCCTGATAAATCTCCGGCGACTAAACTCAACTGAGTGGCGGTAGAATTATGGGCTAATGCAGCAGCAATGGCGGCAGTAGTTCTTGCTATATCCACCAAAGCAACGTCAGATTCGCCAAAGCTGATGAAGGAGCCGAATTTTTCGAGGATTAAAGTTAGCAGAGAAAGATTTTGCCAGTCGTTATTATCCAGAGGCTTCAATGCTTCTTGGATTTGTTGTTTTAGTTCCCTGAATTCTGTAGGTGCTGGTTTTTCTATTTGAGGATAGGGAATGACGGGATTATTGTTTGCGATCGACTTTGGCAGCCAATAATGCTGCTTATCTTGATCCTGAGACAGTTTCACTGAGTCAAACAACAGTTGCAACTGCTTTAAATTGCAGTTGTCAGTCCAAGACAACAATTTTTTTGCTTGTATAACAACATCTTCCTCTTTTAAGCGGGGAAACTTCTTGGCTAACTCTGGATCAACCCATTCTGCCAGTATAGTGATGGCTTGTTGGGCAATTTGCAAGGCAGCATTGAATGTGACTGTTGAATAACTCATGGGACATTAATAATAAATCGTGTGAGAAAGTTCAGTTATCAAGTTGGTTGTTGTAATCTGTGTGCAATTATCTCCTATATGTGGAATACTGGTATTCCATAGAGATTTTTACCTCTCTAGTACGTCATAGGGCAAATAAAGCTACCATAAATGAGATAAGCAAAAAGCTTACTATATAAGTCTTTGTATAAGTGCTTTTTTACTTTTGCCTTGTAGTACTAGTATAATTGGGGCGACAAATCTGACACCTGAATTTCCAAAGTCCAAATAATTTTCCTAAAAAAGCTTCCAATCACATCAGAGCGATTTATCGCCCTGATGTCCTCAGTATTTAGTTGACTTAACTTACTTAGTTAAAGATAGCTTTTTTTCCAGCTTAGATGCTGTTGAAACTTCCAAATTAAGCTTAAAGGTCATGCCACCTGGTTGTTTGTTAAGAAGTGCTGCCACGACTACCACCACAACAACACACCCAACAGCCCCAATAATAAATGGAACTGGACTTTTAGGCTGTAGGCCAAGAAACTGTAAGATTACTTGCAGATATTGCACTCCGAAAGACTTACTATTTGTCTGCTTTATATCTGGGACGCTCTGATATTGCGAAATCGGAGCATTTATTGTTGTTGATAGAACTGTATATAACGAAAGCTTTGGAAATGTTGACTGACTTTGTGGAGATGTCAAGTCTATCATCTGTAGCGGGTCTAATTTAACAAAGTTTTGGTACTTAGCTTTTGCATTGTTACCGCTTAAATCATTGGGAGACAAAACGTTCACTGGAGGTATCCCATACTTGCACGTCGATTCCAATTTAGTCGCCATACAGGGAACTATGCCAACAGCGTCATCATTTAGTTGCAGCATGATATTTTTTATGTTGAAGAATACAGTTTTTAAGAGTTGCTCTACAGATAAGCTGAGTAATATGCTTTTCTAGAGAACGGCTGAACAGTCGAAAAACAGTAAGTGGTTACTTTTGGTTACATAGTGATTAGTGTATCAATTTACTAACTCATCCTAATCTAACATAACAGGATAGTAAATGTCACTTATTGATTAAAGTGAAATTATTTACCCTCCTCTAAGCAACACAGAAGAGACAGAAAAGTTTTTGGGATTGCCCTGTATCTATGCTTAATCGGGTATAAAACCATCTTTATATAGATGCATAGATTGAACCTCATCACCTGCGGCACCTTCCCGAGCTTCCGATAGGTTAGGAGGGTTAAAAATAATGTGCAGCTTCACAGAGAATTAGTATCACAAACTTGCCACTCGCTCGGTTAACAGTTGCAATAGTTTTAGATTCACCATCTGATTGCCTGATCTAGTTACTCTGTCCCCTTCAATTCATGAGAGTAGCAATTACGGACTTGACTTCTATAGAAAAATGAGTAATATAAACAGAAGACAGTAAAAGCATGTTTCTAAATAACTAGAAATTTTCTGGTGATTCCCCGGAAGGGGATTGAAGCATGCAATTTTATAAGACGTTTATTTGAACTGTCGAGTTAGCAATTAATTCTTTCCCCGTAAGGGGACAAGCGACTAGAGCTAGTTGTAAGCTAATTAATAAATCTGGCGAAGAAGTTATTTTTGGGAGAGTTGGAACGCCGATTTCGCACACCTATCCTTTATCCTGCCCAGAATCGGCGTTTGAGTTTGAGCCAAATTGTGTTAGAACAAGCTCGTAGTTTAGGACGCTGTTTGACCGAGTCGATGTTGAACTATGAGGCGTTTGTCATTAAATGAGTAAGCTGTGGTTGGTTTGCTACGACGTAGCTGATGATAAGCGCCGCACTAAGTTGGCTAAGCGGATAGAACAGCGTTGTCAGCGAGTCCAGTATTCGGTGTTCGAGTGTCCGTTGGATGAGTCGGCTTTGGAGTACCAGTTGGAAAAACGGTGGTTGCCTTTACTCCAGCTCAGTGAAGATAATCTCAGAGTTTATCCCCTAGATGGGACAGCAAAGCAGCAAACGCGGGTGTATGGCAGTGCGCCTCCTTATGAACCACCGGATTATTTAATTTTGTAAAGGCGATCGCGGAAGTAAGCACTCTTAAAAAGCGTTGGAATCACTCATTTATCAAGCCAATTAGGGAATATAACAGATTGTAAAAGAGCTACAAAATTTGTCGCGCAAAGCTTTTGCTTGAAAAAGCCAGTAAACCGTTGTCAGCAGAAGATAATATGATTTTTTCGCCTTGACATGTTAGCTTTTTTTGATTAGATTGTTTCTAACACCAGTTTTTGTCTATTTACTCTGCTGAATATTGGCACGAATAATTTTTTATACGTTGTTAAATCCGTAGTGTGGTGCAACCGGACCTTGAAAACCTAATACAGTCTAAGTTTCCTACTAATAGGGTCACTTCAGACCTATTCCCTTTACGGGGACGAAAACGAAGACAAACTCCTTTGCATTCTCATCATAGTCACAGTACATTGTCACTTCCGACCTATTCCCCTTACGGGGACGGAAACGAGCCTGAATCTTTAGACATGCAAATTGCTCGATTAACTAAGTCACTTCCGACCTATTCCCCTTACGGGGACGGAAACACACAATCAATAAACTTACTTCGACTGTTACCCTTACCGGCACTTCCGACCTATTCCCCTTACGGGGACGGAAACAACGACAACACAAGGGCAGCAGAAGCAGCGATCGCGTCACTTCCGACCTATTCCCCTTACGGGGACGGAAACAATGATCTGATTGTCTGGTATCGACCTGATAGCACTGTCACTTCCGACCTATTCCCCTTACGGGGACGGAAACGTTTACCGCACGCCAAGACTTTTATTTTTATGGAATCAAACAGTCACTTCCGACCTATTCCCCTTACGGGGACGGAAACTGAAAAATCTCGGCTATTAAAGGTGATGTGAGGAAATACTAGTCACTACCGACCTATTCCCCTTACGGGGACGGAAACGTTTGTCCTGTAGCTGCATCAATATTGCATCCCACGGGTCACTACCGACCTATTCCCCTTACGGGGACGGAAACATCTACTCTGGTCATCAGGTGTGTGAGCATGTCGCGGTCACTTCCGACCTATTCCCCTTACGGAGACGAAAGCTGATTCTCAGACGTGGAAATAAACAGTCTGAACTCGTCAGACAAATGATAAGCAGACTATGCTAAAACATGACATCCCTAAACTCATAACTTCCCTTGGTCAACAGCTTTCCTTATCACCCTAGTCCTCACATCCTGCAATGGCTAGCAGCAGGACAACTTTCTAACCGCTTAGTACGATCGCTTCGACTATGGGTGCTGTTACATAAATTTTATAGTAGTGAGACAAACTGGGCGACTTCGCTTCCCAAAACATTTATCTACTCCCAATTACGCGATCGCCTCGGATCGTCTGACAGTTTTAGCCTGGGGAGATCCGCGTGTCCCCAAACAATTAAAAGAAATGTGGCATACCGGAACTCTCCCCACACCCCAAGATATTCAAGCCGAATTAGATGCAGCTTGGGGTTTCAACTTCTACCTTCGGAGAGAATTGCTCATCCTTCGCTTTCCCAGTTCCTTTGCCAAGTGGTATGTAGACAAAACTTTTCGCCATCCTACTTTCCGTGCGATCGCCTACAACCAACTCCCAAAACTCATAACCCAAAAAATCTCACATCCACAAGAATGTCAACAACTTTTAAATATTCTTAACAAACGCTCCTCAGAAGATACTTACTACACAGCTTGGATACGTACTGGTGATATCAACGTCCTCATGCGCCTGCGAGACTGGCGACCAAAAGGCGAAGTCATTGCTCCCCGATCAATTCGGCAACAACTGGCAGAAGAAGCGGCGCAAGAATTGGCACATTATCATGAAACTGGGAAATAAGGTTGAAGATAAAACCTTTACTTCCAAAGGCTACTGAGGTACTCTTGCTTAGTGGCGAAATAATTAGCAATTTCTGTTGGCGTCACCAATATAACTGTTGTTGAAGAGCGAATAGGTTGTAATAGCGGTAGAACGGTTATTTCATTGGAATTAGGCTGTAGTGGTGCGTCTATACTACATTGCGACTTACTAGCTTTTCTGTACATCAACTCAGCACTCTTACCAGGTATCCGAAAGTAGTCGCCTGTTTGTAGTTCTTGAAAAATCATCTCGTTTCATCCTTTTTCTTAGCTTAGCAGCAATAGCTTTGACAAAAAAGGCAGAGGGTAAATATCAACTAGAAAATGAAGAACCTTAGTCAATTTGTATACAGGGTTTGTGGAAATAGCATTACAAATGAAACTAAGTAAGTCGGCATAAATAAATGAAAGTTCGTAGTAAGCGCTGTCCTCGCGCTCAGCGCTTACTACGACAGAATTTTATCAACTTTACTTTTCTTTACATAATTAGGTTTTTTACCGCCGACTTACTTA
>JAQYWO010000514.1 GCA_029379215.1 Rhizonema sp. PD37 | reverse complement strand
CTGTATAATCAGAATTAATATTTATATCATTTTCTGTCAAGCGCACTTCTACTTTTTTACTATTCCTGAGTCTAGCCACAAATTGAGCTAACATTATTGCTATACAATCTAGAATTGATGACTTGCCAGCACCGTTTATTCCAATAAATACAACTAAGTTGGAACGAGGAAAATTTAAGATAATTTCTGGCAATCCTCTAAAGTTTTGAATATGCAGCTTTTCAATATACATAATTATATTCAGGAAGGTAAGCGGCGATTACAGTTCATGCTGTTCCATCTAGTTTGATGCAACCAGTACCGATACACTCAAAAAACGATTCTGATAGTTTAGGGTCAAACGAAGATAAGGAAATGTATTTAATGCACCTAACTCCGGGTTAAGCTCAGTGAACGGAAATCGGACTTTATCAACCATCTGTTACGGCTTTTACCTCTGCCAGAGCCTTTGCTAAAACAGCAGTAGCTTCAAAAGAATCATGTAAACCAAGGCTTACTAGTTTATCTTGAGAATATAATGAAACTAAACCAAATTTATTCAATATTTCGCTTACCAGGAAATGCAGTAGTAAGAGTTTGTCGGTTTGAGATAATTCTTTTAAATGGGGAAAAAGTTCGGTGAGAGACATGTCTAATAAATAGTCTATTTACTCGATTATACGGGGTTCAATTTTATAACCCGTAATCAGACCCATGAACAAAAATAAAATAGTCTCATGCCACAACATCAAGCACTCAGGACTATTTTCCTCCAGAGGAGACTATTTTTCTAACTTTGCCATCGCTTTTAGATGTCACGTACAGTTCTCTTTGTTCGTCTATGCCAAATCGAGCCTCAGATCTGGGGTTGCCAACGATTTCCAGAAATGTTCGTTCGGTATCGCCATCAAATAGTCTGAGTTCCTTCACCTGTGCCTGTCTACCATCAATTAGGTTATCAACAGGGACATGGAAAAATCGCCCATCATTAGCAAAATCAGCAAAAACATATTGACCGACGAATTCCGGGATTGCAGCACCTCGGTAAACAAAACCGCCGGCGATCGCAATCCCATAAAATCCTACAGTGTTTTGCGGTTTGTCATGCTCGTATTGCGCAACCGGATATGTATAATTAAAATCGGCATCGTTAGTAAGTAATTCAAAAATAACGTTCTCGTTGTTTCTATCAGTTAAGAAAGTTCCCTCCCTATTTGGCCAACCATAATTGGCTCCTTTTTTACCGAGATTTACTTCTTCGATAAAAGCTTGACCGATATCGGCAATTAGCATTTTACCCTCACCACCTGTATCCCAACTAAAACGATGAGGGTTACGCAGTCCATAAGCCCAAATTTCACCTAGTGTATTGGCACTGCCATTGTTTACAAAAGGATTATCACCAGGGATACCATATTTACCATTTGTACTATTACTTCCAAGAGGATCGATGCGGATAATTTTTCCTAATGGTGTGCTGAGATCTTGTGCATTATCAAGATGATCTGTTCTGTTTACAGGAAAACCGTCACTGCCACCATCACCTGTGCCAATGTAAAGTAAGCCATAATCTGCATCACCTGGTTTGGCATTAGGATTAAACGCCAATTGTCCCACGTTGTGATCCCCATAAGGCTGTTCGATTCGTATAATCTCGCGATTTGTGCCAGAAAAAGTGTTAGCTATAGGATCGCTTGCAGTCCACTCGCGAATTACGTCATGGTGAGAGCTTTCTATAATATTGTTATCGCGGTCAAAAATTGTCTTAGTAACCGGAAAATCAGGTGTTCCAGAATCTTTATTTTCGGCGTCTACCGTGTAAAATCGCCCATTTGTCGCAAAATCTGGGTGAAAGGCAAAGTATGAAAATCCCTGTTGACTCCCACGAAAACCTGCGCCTATTAAACTTTGAAAATCCATGTAAACGGTAGCACTGCTATCAGCAATAAGGTAGAGTTTACCGCGTGTATCGTTGACAAATAACCGCCCAGTGCGATCACCTGCCGCAGCCAGTAAGTTCAATTGAGCAGATGGTTGATCCCCACCGCTATCAGGAATTTTCACGACTTCTGTCAACCCAACAGAAAGATTGGACTTTTCAATCGGTTCGGGAATTGGGTTTTGTGTTATCTGAGCAGAGACAATTGTGGAAAAAGTTACTGTAAAAAAAAGGATAATACAGAGCCAACGCCAGGAAAAAAACCTCTTTCTAGCCATACGTTGATTCCTCCAGGCGGTTAATGTAATTGGGAGAAAATTTTGGTGAACGCAATAATAATAACATTCAACCGATGGTATATTGGCTAACCAATTAGCAAGCTTTCCGAGGTCTCCCACCTAGGTTTCCATTATCTCGTAACGCTTGTACTTTAGCTCCCGACCGGGATTTACCGCCCTGACGCTCGTTCCGACGCTCCTCCGTCGCTAACGCTAACGCTCGAAGACTCGCTACCGCTGACGCTCCTCCGTCGCTAACGCTGACGCTCGAAGACTTGCTACCGCTTCGCTAACGCTAACGCTGCGAAGATCGGGTTCTCCAGTCGCCTACAGCGGGAAACCCGCCTACAGCGTTGGTTCACCAAGACGACCTAATTCAGCCATCTAAGCTTTCGTCCCAAATAAACCGGCGACTAATTGTGGGACACCTAAATCTACGTCTAAACTCTCCCAATGAAGTCCGTATCCAGACGGAGTAACTTCTACATCCGCTAACTGTTCAGGAGTGGCATTATTCAATCCCTGCAACATCCTACAGGGAAACCCCATAATAATTTCCGTATTTAATTCAATAAATATCCGATCAGTATCAGCCGCATACCAAGCTTTCACTGCTCTTGGTTCAATCTCTTCTATTGCCTCACCAGCAACTCTGGCTTGATCAATTTCTGCCTGTAGTTCAGCACTAATATAGTTATCCATGATGAATTTCACTCCACTTTGCTAAAAGCTCAATCTAATGTTCTGATACGAGAAACAAAGCCTTGACAATATCTTTGTCGCTAATCTTACCCGTAACGCTCATTAAACTGGGTGGAGTCAGTGAAGAGAACGCCCTAAGTCAATTCTGACTTCTCCGTCACCTTTGATCACATGGACGTGACACGGAAGATGATCGTTAGGGTATATAACGATCCGAAAACCGTTTGGTCGGATAATCGTTGGCATATTTGACCCTCAGGCTCTAATAAGCTGTTCCACATTTAATTTGCAATAGCAGCATTACCCTTGTTTTTAATTCTT
>JAQYWO010000086.1 GCA_029379215.1 Rhizonema sp. PD37 | reverse complement strand
CAATTACAAATATCAAGTCATAGTCTGAAACAAATTTTGTCAAGTTTATCCACATTCCTTAGGTTCCCAAAAGCAAGCTTTACATCAATAGACATCTATAATATTACAGCTTTAAATAAATATAGGAATGAGGTGCCTCTCCCCACCTACCCGTCACCCCCAATTATTAGAAAGGAAGAGCAAACTCTTCACGTGTAAGCATTCAGGAAACTTGGCGGTTCTTCTGTGAGCTATCAAGCGGAAATTTTCAAGACATAGGTGACACAAATTAATTTTTGAGTAGTCATGTAAGCTGATAGCTGAAGGCTGAAAGCTTACTTTTCTACCACAGCAAACTGCTGCACAGCTAGTATTAAATCATCTGGCGTACCAATGTCTAAATAAGTACCATTTGGAAAAGCTTCTGCTTCTACATGGAAGCCTTTGTTAACAGCAGCTTGAATAACATCGCCGATAGGTAATTCTGGAAACTGTGACAAATTGCTATTAGCCTTGATAGCGATGAGATAATCGTGCAAAAACTGCGTAAATGCAGGAGTCCAAACCGCAATCCCCCACATATAACGTAAATTTGAGTGGCTGGGTTTTTCAACAATAAAATTAACTCTACCTGTCGCGTCAAAATCAACCATACCAGCTTTGTGAGGTTGGTCAGTGGGGAATAATCCCAACACAACATCAGCGTTGCTTGCCTTAAGGCGCGTAAGTATTTGGACAAAGGCATCTTTGGGCTGAAATAAGATATCGGGAAAGCCCAAAGCGATGATCGCATCATGAACAAAGGGGAAGGCTTGATCCAAAGTGAAAGGTACACCATAAGGCAAACCCATGATCAGATAACCCAAGTTCATGGAAAGTATTGTACCGTCTCCAAAATATGCTGGAATGTCCCACTTGCCCGAACGGATGATAAAGTAAGCCTTATCAATACCTGCTATAAGCATTTTTTCCAGCAAATAGTGGCAAACGACTTTGGGGCGTATATCGCGTTGATGAGTGCGCTCTTGAAAACCAATCGGATATAGCTCCTTACTGAGTGGTAGGGGAGAAATCCGTGTTGCCTGTCCACCGGCAGGTAGTAACCCAATAATTTGACGCTCGATCATTTGACTATTTCAAAAAAATATCCTCTCCTAAACAAATGTGCTGGTAAACCAACCAAAGGAGAGGTTATTAGATTTTATTTCATTATTAATGCTACTTAACAGAAACGGCATCAACATCAATGGTAGCTTCAGAATTAGAAGGTGAATTCTCAGCTGTGGTAGTTGCGTTAGATGAAGCTACATTGTCCTTACGCGCTTTAAAGCCTTCAATCAATAGCCCAGACACTTCAGAAACCATCAACGTCAACAAAAAGACATCATCAACTTCTCCAACAATTGGCAGGAAGTCTGGGACAATATCAACTGGGCTGACAAAATAAAGTAGGGTTCCTAAAATTATCCACCAACGATACTTAGGGTTACGAATCAAGTTGCGATACCAACCGTAAACTGATTGAATTGAAAATTTCATAACTTTAACCTCCAGTTACCTTTTATTCTGGCAAATGATGCCACAAACTTCCTGTGGGAATAACCGCCCTAGTTTGTCAGGAAGATGCTACCGTATTCACTAAAACAGTTTTGAAGTGCTGAGGAGCCAGCGCCGGGCAACAAAGAAGTCGTAAAAAGGGTTTCCCTCCTATACGAACTTCAGAGGGTTCCCCCCGCCCTTGGCGACTGGCGTTGCTGAGAATGAAGTAAGAGAGGAAAAGAGTTGAAATTTGGAATGTTTCTTTCTTTACTCTTTTCTGACTCAGCACTCATGAAGGACTCAGCACTCATGAAGCACAGAATAGATTGGATGGAGGAAACAAAAAATAGTGGATATCTTAGATCTGTGGAAAAAGGGCGGGCCAATCATGTGGCCCCTACTTGCCCTATCAATTTTAGCTTTAAGCGTGATTTTTGAGCGTCTGTGGTTCTGGCTACGAGTTTTAAGCCAGGAAAAGGAAATTGTCACTCGCGTCTTGGATGCCGCGCGAGAGAATTGGACAATGGCTGCTGATATTGCACAACAATCTACCAACCAGCCAATTGGACGATTTCTTTATGCCCCCTTAAGCCTGCCGAAAAGCGATTTAGAAAGCTTCCGATTGGCACTGGAAGCTACAGCAGAAGATGAATTAGCTGGAATGCGACGAGGTGAAAAACTGTTGGAAGCAGTCATTGCCCTCGCGCCCCTATTAGGACTATTAGGTACAGTTTTAGGCTTGATCCAGTCTCTGCGCTCAATTCACATTGGTGATTTGGCAACTGACTCTACGTCTGGGGTAACGACTGGGGTGACTAACGGTATTGGGGAATCTCTGATTGCCACGGCAACGGGTCTTGTTGTTGCGATCTTCAGTCTGGCATTATACCGCCTATTTCAAGGTTTTGTTGTCAACCAAGTCAAAATTTTTCGGAAGGCGGGGAATGAGTTGGAATTACTTTATCGGCAGTTTCCACCAGACTTTAATCAGGTAACATCTGATCCAGTCCTGCCTCCGGTTAACTTGAATCCGCCCCGCAAGAAGGGTAGAAATAAGTTTTCTGAAACTCCTGAACCACCTTTGGAATCAGATACATGATCTCCAAAGAAAACTAATGGAGATAGCCTGTAAAAGATCTGTAGTAGATTGGGAGAAACCCCCTCATACCGTTTCACTTTAAGGTTGATACATTTAGGTAAGCAGTTCTTAGGTAGGGGAAGTCGGAGAAGCTGGGGGGATTAATTATATCAGAATTTTCGTGAAATGGTATCAGTAGTGTACTCGTCCTGAGTAAAAAAATAAGAGCGTCTACTATCTACTACCTACTTTTTTGTCAAGAATTCCATATCCAATCAAGTGTGAGAGTGAGAGATGAAAGTTAACCTACATACTCCAATAGAAGAAGTTCAAGTTCAAATCATTCCTTTTATTGATGTCATTTTTTGTATTCTGACGTTTTTTATTTTGGCAGCTTTGCAAATCCCTCGGCAACACGCAACTCAACAGGGAATTAATGTTGACTTACCTAAAGTAAAGCCAGGTACAGATAAGAGTGTATCTTCTTTAGCGGGACGACAGATATTACCTGTAACTGTTGATGCCATTGGTCAAACTTATGTGGAAAAACAGCCGGTAAGACGGGAGCAGTTGGCGGAAATTCTCAAGAAATATCTCCAACAAAATCCCACTGGCACTTTGGTACTAAATGCCTCTCGCTCGGCAACGTATAATGATGTGATAGAGATTTTAGACTTACTGCGACAAGTCGGGGGCGATCGCGTTTCTCTAGGAATTATACCCGGTTCTTCACAACCTACGACTAACCCCTCCCTACCGACTTCTCCCTACTTGCCTTATCCTGGTACCGGAGCTTCCTCCGTGGCACCAGTGTATCCGCAACAAGGCAACTCTAACCCAAATCTTCTCCCAGTGCCCAATCAACCCTTAATTAACACACCCAGTCAACCTTTTCCCGGACAAGGTGTCCCTCAAGTTAATACTGGTTCGTCTCCTGTAGTGCCTAATTCAAAAGGTGCAGCACCCAAACAGAAGAAATGAGGGGCTCAAATAGATTGTCAAACCTCACCTTAAAGTTTTGAAAATTATAAGTCATCTGATGTCCAATAGCACAGGCTTGTTTTAACAAGCCTGTGTTGAGCCTCCTCCTCGCTACAGAATTGACGAGGCTCCCGTCCTGATTCTTTATTAGGTGAGGAATAAGGGAAATAAGCAGGAGCGCCTTCAACTCAATCACCAGACGCAACAACGCAACCCGTCTCTAAATTTGCATGCCTCCTGTCTCCTGACAAGCGACAAACCTAAAAACATTCAAAATAAATTCCCACTCTTCTCAAAACTTTTGCTAATTTACAAAAATGAGTTTAGCTTCACGTAAGTATCCTGCCCGTCGTTTCCAGCGCTCAGTATACATGTTTTTAAGCGTTAGCTCTGTTGAAAGTTTATACAATCTCATCCGTGCTTAGGCTGCTAATTACTGTATGCTTACAGCCTCATTTTTGCTAATCACCATCTAACTTTATAAGGGTTTTGGCAATGGATATTCGGAAGCTTTTTATTGTTTGGGTGGTAACATCTGTCAGCTTGTATCTTGTTAACAAATTACCTTTAGGAGTTGAAATTGATACTCCAGGTAAAGCCCTTATGTCCGCATCTGTTCTAGGAATTCTATCGGCATCAGTAAGACCCGTTTTACGCCTCACATTTTCACAGCTAAATTTTGTCACATTTGACCTGCTATCTGGCTTTATCACATTTATCTTTGGAATTTTATGTTTTGGAATTATCGCCTATTTTATACAGGGTTTTCGTTTGCGGTTCGGTATTTGGAGTGCTATTACAGGAGCTTTTGCGCTTTCTATTATCAGTAGTTTAATTTACACACTATTAAGTACGTAACTTCTATTTGGAGTTATGAGTAAAAAAACTTCACAAGAGCATGATTTGACCAAAAAGTAGGGGGTAGGTACGGTTACCTCCTACCTTCAAAACTTCTAACCTCTCATTATTCAAGATTCATTTGGAGGTGCAACTGTAGTACTCGATTGTTGAGCACGCTGTTCACGTTTTTTGCGATCTGCTGTCAGCATATCAGCCATAACAACCAGTGCTTGCACCATCTTATCTAAGTTAGCTCGGTACAATTCCAAATCTTTGTTGAGTCTGTCATCAGATATATGCAAGCCTGTAGCAATGCTTTTCAATGCCTCAGTACGTTGTTTTTCGTCTTTAATTAATTCTGGATCTGAAAGTTCCAATAAAGAGAATAAACCTATTGCAAATAAACGGTTGTACTTGAAGTTAGGATCCTTCGCGATCGCTTGTAGCTGTTCTTGCAATTCAGGATTTGTTTCTGAGTGAATTGCTTGTTGGCTTAACCAAGCAATTAATTCTCTTGTGGGCAAGCTTTTTACGCTTACTTCCACCTGATGAGCATCCTGTCGGTAACGCTGTGGATCTTCCTGTACAGCCTGAATCAATGCGTTAAAAATCGACTCCTTCTCCCGTTCTGGCTGGTAGCCTTGCATGAAGCGGTCGAAGGCTGTGACGACGCCTAAGGCATAAATCTGGTTGTAGCCAAAATCAACATTCACTGACAGCAGGTGCATTTCCACCATCAACTCTTCCACAACTCGACGATAAATTGTGTTAATCGGACGTGTGTGAACTGAGTAGAAAGTTCGCTTTGTATCAGAGACAGTACGGACGTTATTCACAAATAAAACTTTTAGGGCGACGTATGTTTATTTTCTCGCGTCTAGGCAACTTTGCCAAGGTTAAGTCGAATGAGTTGTAAAATAAGATCTAACTCCGCTCCTATTGTAGAAAGCTTCAAACAGAGCTTTTCTACAACTTCTGACTCTTAACTTCTACCATCAAATGAACTTGTCGCCACAGTTACTAACCCTAGCCAATTACTTAGCTGGTGAATTTGATAATCGAGAACAAGCTCTCGAAGAACCTGTTTGGTACGTCCACTTACGTCTGTGGCATAGACCTGTGGCTTTGTTCAGTGAAGACAGCATAACCTTATTTGCCGAACAAGCCAACATTCTCAACTTAGATCGACCTTACCGCCAGCGGATTATACGGCTTGTAGAGGGAAAAAACCCAGATGCCCTCAGTGTCCAATACTATATGCTTAAAAATCCAGGTGCGTTCATTGGTGCTGGTTGCAACTCTGATTTACTTAATACACTCACTCTTGATCAAGTAGAGTTCCTCCCAGGCTGCATTCTCAACGTCACGCAGGATACTTTGACCACGAACAACTTTCAGTTTACTGCTAAGGCACCTCCAGAAACTCGTTGTTGCTTTACCTATCTTGGTAATACCGTTCAAGTTTCTTTAGGATTTGGGGTTACTCAAGATGAATTTACAAGTTATGACAAAGGAATTGACTCAACTACTGGTAAAGCAACTTGGGGAGCAGTTTTAGGCCCATATCGCTACACTAAGCGCCAACAATTTTAAGATGTAGTATTGAGTTTTGAAGTCCTGAGGAGCCAGCACTTCAAAACTCAGCACTTCAAAACTGATTTAACTGGCTATGCTACGAGGTACACCTTCTAAAGCTTCATCTTCTGTTTCAAAAATTTCAAACACTGTATCCATCATCGTTACTTCAAACACCAGCTTAGCTTCAGGATGGACATTACAAATTCGGAAACTGCCTTTAACTTTATCAGCGTCGCGCATTCCTGCCACTAAAGATGTGAGACCAGAACTATCAATAAAATTTACTTGACCGAGATTGACAACGACATGGCGACTCAATTTAGAAATGCACTCCTGCAACTTTAGACGAAATTGCCACGCTGTAGTAATATCCAAACGACCTGTAGGTATCAAAACGATTACTGTATTACCGTCTTGGGTCGTATAAGTTTTTTGCTCGATCTGAATCACTCTCGCCTCCCTAAGCACTCTCAAAATTGATTAGCTGTGAGTTGTTAATTGTTAGTGGTTATGTATAACTACCAACCACTAATCATCCCCGCGACTACCCATCTTATTTTCGTGAGATAGGCTCGTTAACACGAGGAGTGTTAGTAGACACCAGCACAATAATTAACTGATGTGTAGTTTGAGCTTAACAAGCTACACATACTATTGTCACTTTTATTGCTTCGTGCTTACTCTTTGCAGTTTAACTCACTTAGCTTCAGTATGGCTTGGTGTCCAGTTTATCCAATCTTGAGGCTTAAGGAAGATTTCATACAACTGGGCTTCTGGAGAATTTGGTTGTGGTTGGTAGCCGTATTCCCAGCGTACCAAGGGTGGGAGAGACATCAATATTGATTCAGTACGTCCATTGGTTTGAAGACCAAAAATTGTACCTCGGTCATAAACCAAGTTAAATTCTACATACCTTCCCCGGCGGTAAAGTTGAAAATTCCGTTGATGATCGCCATATTCAATTTCATTTCGCCGTTGGACAATAGGTATATAAGCTGGCAGAAAGGCATTGCCACAGTCTTTTACAAAGGCAAACAATTCTTCCCAACTACGTGGTGCTATTCTATCTAGTGAGTCGCTATACATAGCCGCCGCATTATCAGGGTGGGGACCACGATACAACTGACCCTCACCATGTTGGTAATCGAAAAACAGACCGCCAATACCCCGCGTCTCGTCGCGATGTTTCAAGTAGAAATATTCATCACACCAGCGCTTGAACACTGGATAATATTCTGGATGGTGAGCATCACAAGCTTGCTTGAAAGTATTGTGGAAATGTTTCGCATCTTCGGCAAAAGGGTAATAGGGAGTCAGATCGGCACCGCCACCAAACCACCATACCGGTCCTGCCTCAAAGTAGCGATAATTGATGTGAACGGTTGGCACATAAGGATTGCGAGGATGTAATACCATTGAGGTGCCAGTGGCATAAAAGCTGTGTCCTTCTGCCTCTGGACGTTGAACTAAAATTGAGGGTGGTAAATGCGAGCCCCAAACTTCAGAAAAGTTTACACCAGCTTGTTCAAAGACTGCACCTTCACGCAGAATCCGCGATCGCCCTCCTCCTCCTTCTGGACGTTCCCACCGATCTTCCTGAAAGCTCTCTACACCATCCAAGTCTGTCAGCGCTTGAGTGATTTGGTCTTGTAACTGTTGCATGAACTGACGAACCCTTGCTTTAGCGTCATGTGGCGGCAAAGATGTGGCAGGTTTTGTTTGGGGATCGAGGGAGTTAGTTAACATAAACTCAAGAACCTAAATTACGATTTTTCAAAAAAGCAACAAATTTTTCAACTGACAATTTGATGGAGGTAGCGAGTATGAAGTATGTAGTAGGTTGAAAGAGGAAAATTCAGCTTTCGATCTCGTCCCGAATCGGCGAGTATCACCCCCTACCAGATTCAATCTACCACCGACTTTTCGGGCAACAAGCCCCACAAAGTCGGCAATCGCTGAATTCCCTCTTTCCAGTCGCGCATTTTTCTTACTCGATGGCTATGACTAAAGTTATTCTCGCTCAAAGGGGTCTTGAGTTTGTATATTGGTTGTGTTTTTTAACTTTTTTATACATGACGTTGGTAAAACTCCCTTGGGATGTAAAGATGCCTGTCATTACTATAAAGGTCAGGGGGGAGTAGGGACCAAGGGAGTTTAGGAGATAGACGCGCTGCAATGAAAGCGTCTTTACCGGAGGTGTAAAAATGTAGAGACGACATGATTGAAGCGTCTTTACCGTAATTATGATTCTCCCCCTATGTTCCCCTTCTCCCCCTCATTCGAGTGTTCCCCATCCCTTAGCTTTTTGGGGTGTGGGATGAGCTTAACAGAAAACGCGTCACGAGGAAGATCGGGAAAATGCAAATTTGGTTGTCCAAATTTATCCACCGCAAACGTCGTCAGGTTTGCGTCTCTCTATTCAAGACTTATAGAGAGATCAGTTCTGCTTCTGTAGATGAATTGTGGCAAAAGGTAGTTGACTTAGGAGATGTTTCCTGGCATCCATTGTTAAAAAGTACTAACTTACCTTGCGGATTAGTACCAAAGCCAGGATTGATTTATCTAGCCGTGACACGCTTATCGCCAATTCCGATTCGCATATTTGTGGAACGAGTGAATCCTAGAGAGTTACTGACTGTAAGAGTGTTAGCAATTCCTGGGATCGAGGAACGAGTGACTTATCGAGTAGAGTCCACAGTTTGTGGCACTTGTTTGTCTTATTCTGTAACATTACGCGGTTGGTTATCACCTTTGATTTGGCCTTTTTCTCGCCCTTATGCAGATCGCGTAGCTCGTTCCTTGGTTGAAGCTGTCGAAAAAACAGCATTACAAGCCGTGTCAGGTAAGAGAGAATCCATTAAAGACGGTTGTTTTGATTTTTAGAAAGAGCTTTCTTGTGCGATTAGCAATTCCCCTAAAAAGCTAAGATCTAGATCTAGATCTAGATAGATTAATCATTTAGTTTTGTAAAAAATTGTTACAGATTTTCTGTAAAATACTATGTACGATGTCCTAGATTCCCGATCAGTCTTAGAAGTGTTACGACCAGTGCAAGATCCAGAACTCCGCAAAAGTCTGGTAGAAATGAACATGATTCGTAACATTAAAATTGACAGTGGCAAGGTAAATTTCACATTGGTGTTAACCACACCTGCTTGTCCATTACGTGAGTTTATTGTTGAAGACTGCCAAAAAGCCGTGAAAAAGCTTCCAGGAGTTACGGACGTATTTATAGAGGTGACAGCAGAAACACCCAAGCAAAAAAGCCTGAGCGATCGCACTGGAATCACCGGAGTCAAAAACATTATCGCCATTTCCAGTGGTAAAGGTGGTGTGGGGAAAAGCACTGTTGCTGTGAATATCGCAGTTGCTTTAGCTCAAACAGGGGCACAGGTTGGTTTACTTGATGCTGATATTTATGGTCCTAATGACCCCACAATGCTGGGGCTGAGTGACAGTCAAATCACAGTACGTTCAACAGAAAAAGGTGATGTACTGGAACCTGCATTTAATCACGGCGTCAAACTAGTATCAATGGGCTTTTTAATCGACCGAGATCAGCCTGTGGTTTGGCGAGGACCAATGCTTAATGGAGTGATTCGCCAGTTCCTTTATCAAGTGGAATGGGGAGAACTGGACTATTTGATTGTGGATATGCCTCCAGGAACGGGGGATGCTCAGTTAACTTTGACACAAGCAGTACCGATGGCAGGAGCAGTGATTGTCACCACACCGCAAAACGTCGCACTGTTAGATTCTCGCAAAGGCTTACGGATGTTTCAGCAGATGAACGTTCAAGTCCTGGGAATAGTAGAAAATATGAGTTACTTTATTCCGCCAGATTTGCCGGACAAACAGTATGACATCTTTGGCTCTGGAGGTGGCGAGAAAACCGCTTTAGAGTTGGGAGTGCCGTTAATCGGGTGCGTGCCATTAGAAATTTCCACAAGAATTGGTGGTGACAACGGTATTCCTATAGTCGTTGGCGAACCGGACTCGAAAAGTGCACAAGCTTTAAAGGCGATCGCCCTGAGCATCGCTGGCAAAGTTTCTGTTGCAGCTTTGACATAAAAAGCAAATTTTTGTCTGGTTTTGATGACTCAGCTACAGAATACAGATTTTTAGTTACTCTAAATTTAAAATTTAAGTCTAAAATCTTACAATGCTCCTAAAACGTTCAATGCCCAAAATTCGCTGGCAGTATTGGGTTAAACCCTGGCAGCAAATAGACTGGTTACTATTTGGTTTACCAGTTGCTCTGACCATATTTGGCGGAATCATGATCCGCAGTACAGAATTGACCCAAGGTTTAACTGACTGGTGGTGGCACTGGCTCATGGGTGGCATTGGCTTGATTGTATCGCTCTTTATTGCCAGAATTCGTTATGAAAACCTGATTCAGTTGCATTGGGTAACATACGCGATTACTAATGTTAGCCTGATTGCAGTCATGATTGCTGGCACCAGTGCTAAAGGGGCACAGCGTTGGATCAGTATTGCCGGCATACCCGTTCAACCTTCAGAATTTGCCAAAATAGGATTAATTATTACTTTAGCGGCACTATTACACAAGCGTACTGCTTCAAGTATTGATAATGTCTTCAGGGCTTTAGCGATCACTGCTGTACCTTGGGCATTAGTCTTTTTACAGCCAGACTTGGCAACATCACTTGTGTTTGGTGCGATTGTTTTGGCAATGTTGTACTGGGCAAATGCCAATCCCAGCTGGTTAATCCTGTTGATTTCTCCTCTGGTAGCAGCGATTCTGATGAGTATACCTTGGCCAATCCCGATAGTTTTATTTCATGAGGTATATTTAGCACCTTTAGGATTGGCTTGGTCGGGCGGTATGGCCATACTTGGCTCTTTATCTCTTCCCACTCGTCATTTTTGGCTAAGTGGTATAAGTGCATTATGCTTCAACCTTTTAGGTGGAGAATTAGGGATTTTTGCCTGGAATCATGTGTTAAAAGAGTATCAAAAAAATCGGTTGACTGTATTTGTTAACCCCGAACATGATCCCCTTGGTGCTGGTTACCACCTTATCCAATCTCGTATTGCGATCGGTGCTGGAGAATTTTGGGGATTAGGTCTTTTTAAAGGTCCTATGACTCAACTAAATTTCGTTCCCGAACAGCATACTGACTTTATTTTCTCTGCCGTTGGTGAAGAATTCGGTTTTATTGGCTGTTTGGTTGTACTCATTGTCTTTTGCTTTATTTGTCTACGTCTGTTGCACATCGCGCAGACGGCAAAAGATAACTTTGGTTCGTTATTGGCGATTGGCGTTTTAGCAATGATCGTGTTTCAAATGGTTGTCAACATCGGTATGACTGTAGGATTAGCACCCGTAGCTGGAATTCCCCTACCTTGGTTGAGTTATGGTCGTTCCGCTATGTTGTCCAACTTTATAGCGATTGGAATAGTAGAATCAGTCGCAAATTTTAGACAACGACCAAAGTATTGAAGTTAAAAGTTAAAAGTTAAAAGTTAAAAGAGAATACCCATAATTAAAATTATCGGAAAAAATCTTTTTCTGTTTTCCCTGAATTGGGGGCTGGAAACCGTTTTGTCTTTCTTTTGCCTTTTAACTTTTAACTTTTTAATCGGTTGTTGGTTGTTTGGTGTCAGAATAATTAGAGTCGAAAACCCAACTGTCTAAAGCATCTTTGATCACACCAGCTACAGGTACAGCCAGAATCAGTCCTAGCACTCCACCTATGTATGTTCCTACTATCAAAGAAATCAAGACCCATATTGGTCTGAGTCCAATAAAACTACCCAAGAGTCGGGGTGCAATCCCTTGATCGATTAACTGATCAATGACGACAGCCGCCGCCAATACCTTCAGTGCTAACCAGAAGTCATGTGACGCTGTTATTAAAATTATAATGACAAGACTAACAACATCCCCAAAGGGAATTAAGCTCAAAATCCCTATACCAAAACCAAAGAGCAAACCAAAAGGAACTTGAAAAGCTAAAAACATTAATGTCTGTGAAACTCCCATCAGTAAAGCCAAAGCTACTTGACCGATTAAGTAATTTTGAAAATTTTGCTGAAGCGACTGCTGTAATTGCTGACCAAAATTCACAGGTAATTTTTTAAATATACTCTGCCAAACTCTCTCACCATCTATTAAAAAATAAAAAGTAAGCACTACTGTAATTAATGCTTCAGAAATACTATCAATAGTGTCTAAAACAAAGCTGAAAAGTCTATCAGCAAAACTCTCTAATTCATTAGGAAAACGCTCTGTTATTTGACTTATGATCCGACTCAGTTTAACTTTAAATCCGTGGTTGACAACCCAATCATTAACAATTTGAAGTTGTTGGTCACTAGAATCAATCCATTGGGGAAGTAGCTTTGCAATTTCATTAAATTGTTGGAGAACAATAGGTATTAAGGTGATACCCAAAGTAGTAAAAATGACTAAAGCTGATATAAATACTAATCCAACTGCGTATTTCCTTTTAAACCCACGTTTTTGTAAAACTGAGACAAGGTAATTTAAAATGAAGGCAAACAAAGTTGCCAGCACAAAAATTGTCACTAGGGGTTGAAAATATTGGAAAAATTGGTACGCAAGCCAACCGTTGAGAAAGATTAACGGAAATAACAGTGTCAAAATTAGCCATTGAAGTACTTTATTAAGTGAAGATGTCATTTTAATTTAATAAGATCGGGGGATAAGCTATCACCGATGTGGTAATTGGCATTTATGGTAAAGTTTATAGCTGACAGAATAGCGGCACTTCGTCGGGTGCTCATACTAACAATCTGTTCGGTATTCCCGAAAGCCAAAATGTGACTCGCGATCGCTACATTAGTAAATATATAGGACTTGCGCACGATGTGCCAGAAACCCGGTTTACACCAAAGATCGTTTGCAAAACCTTCATAGAAACCAAAAAAAGAGGTAATCGCGTAAGTCTTAATATAGATAAAAATTACTATACATTCCCTAAAAAGCAAAGAATTATGAGTGTAAACGCGACTATTTCTGACAATCCCTTACTTAAAGGCTACGGTTTACCAACATTTACAGATATTATACCAGCGCAAGTTGTGCCAGCGTTCAACCAGTTATTAGCTTCCTTAGACGAAGAACTTGCTACCTTAGAAGCTAATGTCAAACCGACTTGGAGCAGTCTGGTAGAACCACGAGATCGGTTGACAGAGCGGTTAAACTGGAGTTGGGGTGTCGTCAACCATTTAATGGGCGTGAAAAATAGCCCCGAACTGCGCGAAGCTTATGAAGCCGTACAGCCAATAGTAGTCCAGTTCTTTAACAAGCTCGGTCAAAGTCAACCAATTTATAATGCTTTTAAAGCATTGCGAGTCAGTGAGGCTTGGTCAACTTTAGACTCTGCCCAACAACGTATTGTGGAAGCTGCCATCCGGGATGCCGAACTTTCAGGCGTTGGTTTACTTGGTGAAGCGCGGGAACGTTTCAATGCTATTCAAACAGAGATGGCAGAACTTGCTACCAAGTTCTCCAACCATATCCTAGACGCCACCAAAGCGTTCAGCTTAACGCTGACAAATAAAGACGAAATTGATGGCTTGCCTCCAAGCTTAATAAGTTTAGCAGCACAAGCAGCGCGCGCAGGGGGAGAAGAAAATTCTACACCTGAAAATGGTCCGTGGCGTATAACTTTAGACTCACCCAGTTATGGTCCTTTTGTGCAGCATAGCACTAGGCGCGATTTGCGATCGCAGCTTTACAAAGCTTTTATCACCCGTGCTTCATCAGGCGAGTTGGATAACAATCCACTTATTGATCGCATTTTAGAATTGCGTCAAGAACTCGCTGAATTACTTGACTTTAAGAACTACGCTGAGTTAAGCCTAGCGACTAAAATGGCTGAGAACGTTCAAGCAGTTGAGTCGCTGTTAGAAGAATTACGCCATGCCAGTTACGATGCTGCTGTTAGGGAACTTGAAGAACTTAAAGCCTTTGCTACATCGAAAAAAGCACCAGAAGCAAACAATCTACAACAATGGGATATCAGCTTTTGGGCAGAACGCCAACAAGAAGAAAAATTTGCTTTTACTGTAGAAGAATTGCGTCCCTACTTCCCTCTTCCCCAGGTATTAGATGGCTTATTCGGTCTTGTGAAGCGGTTGTTTGGCGTGAGTGTTACTCCGGCTGACGGTCAATCTCCAGTTTGGCATGAGGATGTACGTTATTTCCAAATAGCTGATGAAACGGGTCATCCAATTGCTTACTTCTACTTAGATCCTTACAGCCGTCCAGCAGAAAAGCGTGGTGGTGCTTGGATGGATGTCTGCATTAACCGTGGTAAAGTTACGACTAATGGAGTCACCTCTACCCGTTTACCTGTAGCTTATTTGGTGTGTAATCAAACTCCTCCAATCGATGGCAAGCCTAGTCTGATGACTTTCTATGAAGTCGAGACTTTGTTTCATGAGTTCGGTCACGGTTTGCAACATATGCTGACCAAGGTAGACTACACTGAAGCCGCAGGTATTAATAATGTCGAATGGGATGCAGTGGAATTACCCAGCCAGTTCATGGAAAACTGGTGTTATGACAGACCAACTTTGATGGGTATGGCAAAGCATTACGAAACTGGCGAACCGCTACCAGAACATTACTATCAGAAGCTAAGGGCAGCAAAAAATTACATGAGTGGGAGTGCTATGCTGCGGCAGATCCACTTTAGCTTGCTTGACTTGGAATTGCACTACCGCTATGTTCCCGGTGGCAGTGAAACTCCAAAAGATGTGCGCGATCGCATTGCCAAAATGACTACCGTATTGCCACCGTTACCCGAAGACAATTTCCTCTGTGTTTTCTTCCATATATTTGGTGGTGGTTATGCAGCAGGTTATTACAGCTATAAGTGGGCTGAAGTGCTTAGCGCTGATGCTTTTGCAGCTTTTGAAGAAGCTGGTTTAGAAGACGAAGAGGCAATAAAATCTATAGGTAGAATGTACCGCGATACAGTATTGGCTCTCGGTGGTAGCAAACACCCAAGGGAAGTTTTTAAATCCTTCCGGGGTCGCGAACCTATTACAACTCCTTTACTCAAGCACAATGGTTTAGTGGCAGCGTAGCTACTCTCGTTATTGAGTGTCAGATTACCTGTTGTCTTTTCGATTTATAGGAGTGTCCTTGACTGAGGGGGGGTTAATTGAATTTAAGTATTCATTTCTGAACGGATGTCAGTAAAAGTCAAACTCTTAACTCTCCTACAATATCGTGTGTTCTCTGACACTCGTATAAAAAGCGTTTATTAACCTGACTAGGTACAGAGAACATACGAGAAATGGAGTTGAGGAATTTTGGAGACAAACGACTATTGTAGTGGGCGACTTATCGCTCATTTTCAAGCTTTTTCGTGCTTACTACGAACTTATATAACTAAATAAAAACAAATGAAACAGGTTACATCAAGTAAGTGTAGCTTTTGAGAAACTGATATAACTGTTACAAAGCTTGGAGAAATTCAATGTTCCGTGTAAGTACTGCTTGGGGCTGTTTGTTGGGCATTGGAATTGCTACCTCTGCAAATTGTGCTGTAGCTCAGATTACCCCAGATAGCAGTCTACCTCGGAATTCTACGGTCAAACTAGAGGGAAACACTAGAACTATTGAAGGAGGAACGCAAGCAGGGAGGAATTTATTCCATAGCTTTCAGCAGTTTTCTGTACCTACTGGTTCCACAGCTTTCTTCAACAATGCTTCAGATATTCAAAACATCATTAGCAGGGTAACAGGTGGCTCAATTTCTAACATTGATGGTTTAATCCGTGCTCAGGGCACAGCTAACTTATTTCTGCTTAATCCCAATGGAATTATTTTTGGTAGAGGTGCTGCGCTATCAATCGGTGGTTCTTTTCTAGGGACAACGGCCAGAAGCTTGAAGTTTGCTGATGGTACAGAGTTTGGTATCAGCACTCCCCAACAAACCCCCCTTCTAACTGTGAGTGTTCCCATTGGCTTGCAATATAACGGTACTGTTGCACCTCTCCAAGTCGCATCTCAAGTACAGGATGATAACGGTCAAGTTGTCGGTCTACAAGTCAAGCCAGGTAAAACATTAGCACTTGTCGGTGGAGAAGTTCAGTTAAATGGTGGTTCTTTACAGGCAGCAAATGGTCGGATAGAGTTGGGAGGAGTCACGGGTTCGGGAACAGCAGGGTTACAGGTAAATGGTGATAGTTTTTTCTTAAGTTACCCCGTAGATTTACCACTTGCAAATGTCTCTATACAGAACGGATCTAAAATTGATGTTACCTCTAAAGGTACAGGCAGTGTAGCCATTACGGCTCTTAACTTAGACATTTCAGGAAACAGTAAAGTTTTTGCGGGCATTGCTCCCGGATTGACAGCAGATGCATCACCAGGAGATATTACACTCAACGCCACAGGTAATCTCAAAATCAATCAGTCCCAAGTAGCGAATATAGCGAATATTGATACAGATGGAAATACGGGTAATATTAATGTCAGTGGTAATGTTGTTCAGCTGACTGGTGGCGGACAGCTTCGCACCCGAACATTAGGCAACGGCAATGCAGGCAACATAAATATTCAAGCAGGAGAGATATTTATCACTAATCCTGCTTATAGTTTTGTATATCCTTTTACTGTAGATGATCAGCCAGCACTTGATGCTAGCAATTACATTAACGATGACTATGTTAATGCAGGTCATCAAACGGGACGCAGTGGCAACATATCGCTGCAAGCTAATGGTTCAATAACTTTAATTGGAGAGGGTGCAGACAGAGAAAATAAGGTAATTTCCACTTATAACGCTTATGGCGGAAAAGGCGGTGGAGACATCTTACTCAAAGCTAATAATTTCATTTCTTTATCCAATGCTAATCTTATTAGTAGCAGCTTTAGTCAAGATAGGGGAGCTGGAAACATATTGCTTGATGGCAAAGAATTTGTGTCTTTAATAAATAATAGTGCAGTTAGTGCCATCAGCTTTGGTAGTGGGAATTCTGGAAACATCATGATTAAATCTCTCGGTCCTGTAACTTTGCAAGCAAGCCGATTGAGTACCAATATTGGCAGCACAGACCCAGAATTTCCAGCCGCACAAGGTAATGCTGGTAATATTAACCTATCCGGACGGTCTGTGTCTGTAAAGGATGGAGCTATAGTCACAGCGGTCTCTACTAACAGTGGAAAACCAGGCGATATTGAGGTCAATGCTCAAGAATTTGTTGAACTTTCAGGCACAGGTCCATTGCTACCTCCAGAGAATTCTCGGATAGACGGCAACATATATAGTTTGTTGACGACAAGTAGTGACGAGCAAGCTCAAGGTTCGGCAGGTAACATCAATATTAATGTTCCTACTGGTACCTTACGTTTGTTGGATAGTGCAAATATCAGATCGGACAGTAAAAGCTCCTTCAGTGGAGGCAATATCAATGTTAATGCCCTCGCCCTAGATTTGACTGGCGGTGGACAAATTTTTACGACAACGAATAGTAGCGGTAATGCAGGTAATATTAATCTTAACATTACTGACCGTACCAATATTTCTGGGAGTAACCTTAACTTTATTGCTACACCAGACCAAGCAAGTGGTTCTATTTTGCCAAGGAGTGGGGTATTTGCCAATACTTCACAGGCTTCCACAGGCAACGGCGGAGACTTGAATATTACAACTAGGCAGTTAGTTGTCCGAGATGGCGGACAACTAAGTGTCAGCACATCTGGTGCAGGCAAAGGAGGGAATTTAAATGTTGTTAAAGCTGATTCTGTGCAATTAGTTGGTCGCTCTGCTGATGGTAGCGTTTCCAGTGGCTTGCTTGCTACTCAAGAAACTCCGGATGGAACAGGGGATGCGGGAAACCTAACAATTAATACCCGTGAATTGGTTATTCGGGATGGGGCAGGTGTGTTTGTACAGAGTTTAGGAACAGGCTCAGCAGGCAACTTAACAGTAAATGCTCGCTCTATTCGTTTAGATAATAACTCTGTATTGAGTGCTAACACTCGCGGTAGTACTAGTACTGATACTAATAAGCAGCAAGCGACGATCCTCTTGCGTTCTGGAGATTTGATATTAAGTCGTGGTAGCAACATCACCACCAACGCTAGAGGTAGCAATGTCATTGGTGGCAACATTAATATCGACACTGATGTTTTAGCTGCTGTAGAAAATAGCCGCATCAGCGCAAACTCTGCTGACTCTCGTGGAGGTAAAGTTACAATCTCTGCTCAAGGCTTTTTTCTCTCTCCTGATAGTTATATTACTGCCAGTGGGGCAAATCCTCAGTCAGATGGTACGGTGCAAATTAATCTCCCTGAAATAGATCCCAGTCATAGTTTTGTAATTCTACCCTCAATTGTGTTTGACACAAGAGCATTAATTGCCTCTAGTTGTTCTGCTTCTGTTCAAAGAGATAGTACTTTCGTGGTTACCGGACGAGGCGGCTTACCCCCTAGCCCTGATGATCCTCTTAGCAGTGACGCAGTTTGGGCAGATACCCGCTTACCAACGGTAACGCCGCCGAATTACTCAAGAAAAAACACCGCCTTAGCAGCCTCAAAGCCAAATACTGTAGAAATTGTCCCTGCAACTGGTTGGGTATTAAACGACAAAGGAGAAATTACTCTAATATCATCTGCATTTAATTCTACTAGTATAGGCACGACTCCTCCCTGTTCTCAACATTGAAGTTGTACGGAAACTTTTGCTGGTAATAGGTAAGGTACGGCAACAAAGTCATTGATCAAGCGATGTTAGCATCTATTCGCAACACCTTAGCTAAGGTATGCGAATAAAATATAATGCATGATTAAGAAGTATAATGGAGAGTCCGCAAGAAGTTATACTCATTTGCTCTACCATTGGAAAGAAACTCAAAATCTTCATTCTCAAGAAAGAGTTTTTCAAGTCGCTTCTCTGATTAAATTTTTGTCATATAAGAAAACTGATGTGCGTTCTCGAGCGTATTAGTTGGTATGCTAGGGTCGGAAAAGTTTTGCAAGTTAATCAATTTAATCAGTGAGGGTATATTATGGAATCACCTAAGGATAGTGTAGAATCAGCAAAAGAATCAGCAAAAGATGCTGTGGACTCAGCAAAAGAATCAGCAAAAGATGCTGTGGACTCAGCCAAAGGATCAGCGAAAGATGCTGTGGACTCAGCTAAGGGTGCTGTGGAATCAGCAAAAGGATCAGCGAAAGATGCTGTGGACTCAGCTAAGGGTGCTGTGGAATCAGCAAAAGGATCAGCGAAAGATGCTGTGGACTCAGCTAAGGGTGCTGTGGAATCAGCAAAAGGATCAGCGAAAGATGCTGTGGACTCAGCTAAGGGTGCTGTGGAATCAGCAAAAGAATCTGCTTTGAATGCGGTGGGATCAGTGAAGCAGAACGTAGATAAGCTAGCGGAAAATATCACTACACCACAAGAATCGCTACCAGCAAAAACTGATGCTCATGAACTCAAGTCTAATTTAGAATGGGGTAGACCTGGTTTTACAATCCTGGATGTGCGCGATCGCCAAACATACAATCAGGGTCATATTATGGGCGCAATGTCTATGCCAAGTGAAGAATTGGTAGATAGAGCCGTATCCTCTTTATCGAAAAGCCGTGATATTTACGTGTACGCTGAAAGCAATGAACAATCGGCACAAGCAGCACAATCATTGAAAAGTGCAGGGTTTGAGCGTGTATCTGAACTCAATGGTGGTTTGACTGCATGGAAAGAAATTGGTGGTCCTACAGAAGGAGTTGTAGAATCACAGACTGCTCCAGGTGCAGACGAATATAATGTTGTGGATCGGTTAAAGGATCACGCTGAAACACAACAGAAAAAGGTTTAATAGAACGTTAATAGTGAGGAAAATAAAATCGTGACTCCTCACTATAGCTATTAGTGTTCAAATAAATCTTTGAATTGTAATAAATCCAAGGAGACAAGAGTTGGTAAACACTGGAAGCATTCTTGGGCAATTTCTAATCGTTCTTCTCTTTGCAGCATTTGGATCAATTTATGTCGCACACTAATCAAGTAACGTACATCATTAGCTGCGTAACTGAGTTGAGATGCTGATAGATTTTTGGAGTTTCCCCAGTCAGAACTTTGAGAGCTTTTATCCAATTCTACTTGTTCCAACTCTTGTACTAATTCTTTAAGTCCGTGGCGTTGAGTATACGTGCGAACTAACTTACTAGCAATTTTGGTACAGAAAACGGGCTGAACCAAAATATGCAGATAATGGCGCAATGTAGCAAGGTCGAAACGAGCAAAATGGAAGATTTTAACAATATTTGTTGCTTCTAACAGTTTTTTTAAGTTAGGAGCCTCATTTTGTTTTAGCGCAATACGGATGGCTGTCACCTTACCCTCACTATTGCACAGCTGGACGAGACATAAGCGATCGCGCTGCGGTATTAGTCCCATAGTTTCTGTATCTACAGCGATTGCCTCAGCTTGTAAATACTCAGAGAGAGCAGAATCACTAAGATCGTGATCACAAACCTGAAAGTCTTCCATGAATCTGATAGAGTCCGGTAGAATATCTATATTATCCAATTACTAATGAATCTTAAGTTGGTTGATTGAAATAAACAAGACTTTAGCTTACAGTCGTTTAGTTGTTTGCTGTTCTAAGAAAAGGTGGCGACAGAAATAACTAGACAGTTGGAAAGACCTTCAAAACCAAGCTTTGTGTGTTTTTCTCTTTAAACTTCTGACTCCTAAATTAATTATGAATTGTACCAGATCTACTTATCTGCTGCGAGAACGAAGAAAAATTTGGGTGAGATAAACGTCGCCTTTATTATTAGCAGCAACACCAATCCCAGTTAAATTGTAGTTACCTTTAAGATTATGAAGATGTCCCGGACTATGAATCCAATCAATGATCGCTTCATTAGCAGGATCACTGTATCCCCTATTAAAGGCTAAATTTTCTGCTGCACTTCTGTAGGGAATAGGGATAGCATTGACTCGTTGTTCAAATCCTTTATGGCTAAATGGAACTTGCCCGCTTGCCATATTTTGACTGTGAATCCTTGCCTGGCGAGAGATCTTGGAACTCAGAGAAAGTTTAGACAAACCCTTAGTAACCCGATATCTGTTAATTTGGTTAAAAACTGACTTTTCCAAATCAGTAGTTTTAACTGTAGTTGTGGATAGTGCAACTTGATTTGAGGTGGAAGTGTTTCCTCGGATAGCACTGGTTGTTAATCCACTGGCAAGGACAAGCATACTTAAAGCAAAGCCAAAAGCAGTTTGTCGGAGCATAGAGAATTACGTAATGTGTAGAGTTATGAGACGCATCCTCTGGTTGTTTGTTTCTTGATATACCTGTCGGCAGAATTCAGCACTTCAGTAGTCAATAGTTAACGATGAAAGGAATTCTGTCGCTAAGGTAACACTACCGCCAGTTCTGATAAATTATATAGGCTGATAGCTACTAACTAAAGGCTAATGAACTGCGGCAGCTTTGTATGTTGGAATCTTTTATCCATCAGCTTTTGCCTCCTAACGTTCTGATTGCACAAAAACCCCCCGACTCATGTGGAAGCTCATATATGTATGTAGTAAAGCTCTTGAAAACGAATTCGCGCTTCAGGCATGGAAGGAAACACATGAGCAGCATGTACGGATTTAAAGAGTGAGAAATTCATGAACACTGTATTATTGATTATAGGGCAGGATAAGTAATGTAGAAGTAACTTTTGAGCTAATTTCTCCAACATCTAAAGTATATGGCATCGGTAAAAGGCAAATCTTCTGATAACCATGTGAGCTATCGCGAATTTGGTGAAGACAACTCAGCAGCAACAGAAAGACCAATTCAAGAACTCCCCCCTGCACAGCAAAACTTGCGAGTGCAAGCCACTCGGTCTGGGCGCAAAGGTAAAACTGTAACAATCATTACAGGTTTTCATCTTAAACCAGAAACTTTACAAGCGTTGGTAAAACAGTTGAAAACTCAGTGTGGCACAGGTGGTACAGTTAAAGAAAATGAAATAGAGATTCAGGGCGAACACAAGCAGAAAGTTATAGAGTTTTTAACTAAGCTAGGTTACAAAGCCAAAATCAGTGGAGGTTAAAATTTCGTCGTTTGTAATTACAAATGACAAATGACCGTTTACAGGGGAATTAATTCCGGATAATACTGCAATAAATTGTCGTTGCTCAGTTCTTCACCTAGACGTGCTGGGGAAAAATGCACTTGAATTGCCATAAATTTATGACTGTAATGCAAGTTGATTAAGGCTTTCAAAGCTTCTTTCAAAGCTCGGATGTTGGAAACATCTGTTTCCAGTTCTGGGACTTCTCCTTCGTAAGCTACTGTTATCATCACGATAATGTTACGCGTTACAGGTAAAGATAAAGGTTCGTTGACTTCATTGGAACTGAACTCAGGTTCACTTAAGTAACGTTCGGCGGAGTCTGTAAATAATTCATTTACATAGTCTCCTGCCTCACCCTCATCCCAAAAAACATCACCTTCATTGGCAGCTGACCGCCAATATTCATCGTACTGTAGTAAAGTTTGGCAAATTTCTACCAATCCTTCTCCTAAAACTTCTAGGTCACCCTCAGCATCTATCGCTGCCCGTGCATTACGATTCAACATACCTAGGATTGGTGCTACTTCAGACCCAGATAAATGCAGCATCATCCGAAAGACGACGTAGCGAGTCCGACCTATAATTCTATTAAAAGCACGCATTTTTTTCTCCTAATATTTGTATTTTTTTTGTTGCTTGTTAGTTGTTGGATTTTAAAGAGTTTACCTACCTCATTAGCATCGATTAATTAGCATAGCTTAAGTCGGCAACCATAAGATTTGCTCTACTTAGGTGACGACACTATGAAAGTCTCGCTCCTCCTGCTGCCGATTTTGCCAAAAATCCTTCTATTGTTAAAAATCAAGCCATAAAATAAGTAACTGGTAAAACAGGAAATTGCTTATTAGTACTGCTTACCAATTTGAAAAGTTGGTAAAGTATGCAGAAATTAACTTAGGGAGAAAATGGCAGAATCACATGAATATTGGTATTTTGGGACTTGGATTGATAGGTGGTTCTTTGGGTTTAGATTTGCGATCGCAGGGACATCACATCATCGGAGTGAGTCGCCGTGAATCTACTTGCCAAAAGGCGATCTCTTTGGGCTGTGTAGATACAGCGTCAGTTAACATGACACTGCTAAAAGCAACAGAGGTAGTATTTATATGTACACCATTAGCGTTGATCATTCCCACATTTGAGGAACTAATCACATATCTACCTTCGACGACAGTCGTAACTGATGTTGGCTCAGTGAAAGCACCGCTAGTCGAGGTGCTTTCTCCTACTTGGGAAAATTTTATCGGCGGACACCCAATGGCAGGAACAACTGAGAACGGTATAGAAGCAGCCATGCGGAATTTATTTTTCCAGAAACCTTATGTGCTGACTCCACTAGCAACAACACCACCACAGGCAATTACAGTAGTCGAGAAAATTGTACAACAGCTTGGAGCGACTCTTTACTATTGTTCTCCACAAGAACACGACAGTGCTGTCAGTTCGATTTCTCATTTACCTGTGATGGTCAGTGCTTCTTTGATTGCCGCTTGTTTGAGTGAAGACCCAAATACTTTACAACTAGCCCAAAAGCTTGCGAGTTCTGGCTTTCGAGATACAAGTCGAGTTGGTGGTGGCAATCCAGAGTTAGGAGTGATGATGGCACGGTATAATCGCTCTTGTTTGTTGCGAAGTCTCCTACAGTATCGTCACAATCTTGATGAATTCATTAACTTGATAGACCTTGAAGATTGGGCAACATTAGCGGAAAAACTACAGTTAAATCAACAAGTACGACCTAAATTTATTGACTAATCACGTAAGTTGCTAGTTCCGAAGCGTAATTCTATCACTTTTTTCGATGTTCGTAAATTACCGTTTAGCCAGATCTTAAGCCTGTCAGGTAGAGTGTGTAAGAAGAAATTACATCGTTAATCTTACACCGATTCGGGAGTTGATCAAAAACGACAGAATTATGAAAAAACATGTCATGTTTGTTTCGTTTCCTCTACTTGGTCACGCCAATCAAATGATTGCACTAGCTCAAGAGTTAGTAAGTAGAGGTTACCAAGTCAGTTTTGTTATTGCTGAAGAAGCTAGGGATTGGCTCGCCGATACTGACGCTCATTTTATCCCCTGGAACTCAAGATTAGGCACAAATGGTGAAGGGATTGATGACCACAAAAAAGATATTTGGCAAAGGAGTTCTCAGGAAGCAAGTGTCTGGCGTGGTGAAAAAATCATTTGGAATGAGCTTATTGATTCGTACGTTGTTATGTACGAAACGCTGAAACCTATTGTTCAGCAGTATAGCCCTGATATTCTAGTTATTGATCGCGCTGTTACTCCAGCGATGGACTTAGCCCAGCAGATGAATTTACCATACATTATTCACACTCGATTCTTGGGTAATTTTGTCCCAGCCAGTTCTAAATATCCTCGTTTCGGAACATCTTATTCTGTACATATGAATCTATGGCAGCGCTGTCTGAATTTTTTTAGACCTTATTGGCTACAGTTGCTCTTTTTGCCTACTACGATAAAGTTCAATCAGGTTCGCAGACAGTGTTCCAACAAAAAAAAATTGACCGATCCTATGAGTCAACGCCCCATGATTGTCGGCACAACTTTTGGCATTGAATTTCCACGCCCACTACCTCCGTTTGTACACTTAGTTGGACCAATTTTACCGAAAACAATTAAGCCTCTAAGCGCTTCTCTAAGTCAATGGTTGGAAGAAGAAAAAGAAAGTAAGGGAGTCGTCTATATTGCTTTTGGCACTCTTGCTACTCTTGAAACCTGGCAAGCTAAAACATTAGTAGAAGGGCTAACGGATCATAGATTTCGAGTACTGTGGTCTTTACGTAAGAACCAACAGCACATTCTGCCTACACTACCATCCTCCTTCCGCATCGAAAACTTTGTTTCGCAACAAGCAGTCCTCTCTCACCCAGCTATTCGCATCTTTATCAGTCATTGTGGTATGAACAGTATTAACGAGGCTTTGTATTGGGGAAAACCAATTTTAGGGTTACCATTATTTGGAGATCAGCACTACAACGCAACCCGCATTGTGGACTTGGGTGTTGGTTTAAAGCTGGACAAACAACATTTTGATAGTGATGAGGTTCGCCAAAAAATTACTGATATTTTTAGTAACGTAAGTTATACTGAAGTTACATATGGTATGTCGGTCTTAATGAAAAGTACCGGAGGACGAGACAAAGCTGCAGAAATTGTAGAGAATATACTTTTTGAAGGCATCAGCCACCGAAGCTCGAGATCTTTTGAGTAAAAAATAGGGTTTTTGACCTTGTTTTCGCAAAAGTTCTGGTGAACTGCCGATGATTGCTGCAAAGTATACTCTACCTTAAGTATGATTAAGGCTCATTTAGCAATGCTGAAGTTCTGTTTTGCAAGCAATCGCTCGACTAAAGCAACAGTCGGAAATAATTACTTTTTGCTGCGATTAACTTTCGTTCCGGCATTCGTGTAGAGTACCAGCAGCTACTGCTGTTCGCTCTTATCAGTCTCCTTTGCTCCAGTGAAGTTTCGCTCCTTACCATGTCAAGCTTATCAATCTCATCTTTGAGACTTTAACCAGAGAAGTAAAATAGTCACAGACTTTATAAACCTTAATCAGAAAGCTAAAATATGACAATCCGACTTTTCATCATAGCTTAATAAATATGCAACAAATTTGTCACAAATTATTCTTAGATTATAAATATATATATTATCTGTAAATTCCTACAAAAGGCACATGTATAAAACACCGCGTGATGGCGACAACGAGTCCAAACAATACAATAACAACCTCATGAACTCTTCAACCTCCAAACCTTGGCAAAAAGCAGCCTTTAATCTATCGCTAGTATTGCTGGGGTCTGGCATGACAATTGCAGCTGGCTATCTGGCTTCTAATTCTCAGCAGCTGTCTAACACAGCATCTAACCTAGCAGTAAGTCGAGTTAATGCTGCCATTCCGGTACCAGCAGGCACAGATCCTAACTTTGTGACAGGGATAGTTAAAAGCGTAGGACCGGCTGTTGTGCGGATTGATTCTTCTCGAACTGTCAAAACTCAGGTACCAGAAGAATTTAACGACCCGTTCTTCCGCCGCTTTTTTGGTTCAGCACTGCCAACGCCAGGACAACGAGTGGAGAAGGGGACTGGTTCAGGTTTTATCATTAGTGCTGATGGTCGGATTCTGACTAACGCCCACGTAGTTGATGGTGCCGATACCGTAACTGTCAGATTGAAGGATGGACGGACCTTTCAAGGTAAGGTTTTGGGTAAAGATGAATTGACAGATGTCGCTGTTGTGAAGATTCAGGCTAGCAGTCTGCCAACAGTAGCATTGGGCAACTCAGATCAGCTCCAACCAGGAGATTGGGCGATCGCGATCGGTAACCCCCTTGGTTTGAACAATACTGTAACTAGTGGCATTATTAGCGGTACAGGTCGTACCAGCACTGATATTGGTGCCTCTCCGGATAAGCGTGTAGATTATATTCAAACAGACGCAGCTATTAATCCCGGTAACTCCGGCGGACCACTGTTAAATTCTCGTGGAGAAGTGGTAGGAATGAATACAGCTATTATCCAAGGGGCACAAGGATTGGGCTTTGCCATTCCGATCAACACCGCACAACGTGTTTCCAGTCAACTAATTGCTACAGGTCATGCACTACATCCCTATTTGGGAATTCAGATGCAGGCATTGACGCCTGAATTAAAGCAAAGCATTAACTCAGATCCTAACAGTGGTTTAAGTGTCGATCAAGACCACGGCGTCTTAGTTGCTAAAGTCATGCCCAATTCCCCAGCCGCCAAAGCAGGAATACGCGCTGGTGATGTCATTGAAAAGCTTAACGGTCAATCTGTTATAGATGCTAACTCTGTACAACAAGCAGTAGAACTTAGCCAAGTCGGCGGAGATTTGCGTGTGGATTTGCATCGCAATGGGCGAAATGTGAGTCTAGTTGTGAGACCTGGAGCTTTTCCAACAACTCCAGTTCAATAAGCCTATTGTTTTTAATATAGACTGTAAAATTGGTAAGAGCAGATTGCCCTTACCAATTTTGTTTCAATTGAGAAATACTTTACAGATAAGCTGTTAAATATTTAAATTAAAGATTAACTCAAGTGGGCTGTTAATCTTTGTCAGTTAATACTCAACGACTATCACAAGTCGTTATGCAATTTAAACGTACCTTCGCTTAAATATTTCAGCTATACTGCTATTTTCCCATGCGCGAGTCAAGAGTGGGATTGAGGCTTTAATGCTTTGCGTCAGGACTTACGCATTCATTTGCCAAAAAGCTTAATTTATTGAACCTCCTTGGCCGACGCCACGTCTAAGGACGAACGCGCAGCGTCTCGCACTCTTAGACGCCAAGAATGAGAGAGTTTGCGTAACAGAGAGATATTGCATCTCTAGAAAAATTTTTGATTAATTGTAGAGACGCCATGATTGAAGCGCGTCTCTACACCTGAAATGCGTTCATGTTTTATTAATACATCTTTCTATTACTCATAGCTGCTATCCAGCCAGAGTCTTCCTTTACTAAAAATAACGTATTCTTTAAAGGTTGATTGAATATTAAACAATAATGACATGCTAATTGTATAAAATACTCCGACTGAATGTAGCTAACTCATATAAAATGCCAGACTTAATCCAAATAGCACAGCCAAAACAGGAATCGCAGTATTGAAGTCCAGTCTCCGTTTCTTCAGGCTTTCAACACAAGACATAGGAATAGCTAAAGGCCAGAAAATAGTGGTTAGCAAAAACATTAAAAAAGATAAAAATTTATCTCCCGGACAAGAACTGGGATGACGGACGCAAAAAGTTAACCAATTTATAAAAAAATAGAAACTCACCAGTAGGTAACTCACAACTAAAGATAATGCAAAAGTGTTCACTATAATATTCCTTAAGGTATTTAATATTTCACAAAGACAGGCAGTATTTATTGATTACAGACGTTATAGTTTTTGTAAAAGTTACCGAAGATACATGTTCGCCACTCAAGAATTTTTTTATTCAGCTTTGCTTCCTTCAAACTTTGTTTAACAAGCTATGAAGAAGCAATTAATCCAATAGTTACATCTTGAACGACTAACCTTATCTCTACAGTCTAGTAACAGAGACAAATTGGGCAATTTTGTTTAGAGCGAGTTGATTGGACATCGGAAAACTCATGTGTAACCTTTTCAAGTTAAAACAGACTATAAACTTCTGAATCAAATAGATATTAATCTAATTATTGAAACGCAGTAATCAGTACTTACACTTAAGTTTGAATAACAAGAAAAAGACTGTAAATCATACTGATTGCTGCCGAAAATTCTCTATAATCTTGTCTAAACTTTAAAATTATTCTGTATAATTTTAGATATACAAAATATGTAATAT
>JAQYWO010000085.1 GCA_029379215.1 Rhizonema sp. PD37 | reverse complement strand
GGGTTACTTTTATTATTGGGTATTTTCCTTTTTAAATTCATTTTTAACAAGTGAATACCTAAATAAAGATTTTATATATGATAGATTTCATTTATTTTCGGAATTTATCAATTTATTTCTGACCTCTATTTAATTATAACATCAACTTAATACTTGGTAGCTCTTGATTATTTTTAATAGTTTTTAGCATATTTTATGTAACTTTTCAATTTAATGAAATACAAAGTTGTGAAATTTCAAAGTTTCACAAGCTGTGGATTCATATTTGGTTACTGCCGCGTCGGAGCGTGCGTAGTATTCAGTCTTTAAAGTCCTCAAAGACTGCGCTGCTCAAGGCAGAGTATTTCATTACCGCAATCTCCTGCTCGAGATTCCACTAGGAGTAAGATACCTGCTTTTAGTCCACCGAAGCGAAGAGTTTCTACAAGTTGAGTCTGAAGCAATTGTCTAAACTGTATTGAACATAACTGTATTGACTTAATGTCGAACGGCATCTGAATAAAAAACAGCAATCTTTGCTGGGTGCGAAGATCTCCCTGAGTACAGGTTTTTCTTTAGGAATAACACCGAAAAAAACTGTCATCTGCCCCAGGCTATATTCATTTGATGTTGAGTACATGTATGTCAGAACCTCACCTCGTAAATGCCAGTACCCCATCCCGAAAATACTAGCACCTATACTCCAAAAAATTTTTAAAAGACTTATCGAATAGGAACTCCAGCCGTTGAGTACAACCTTAATAAATCAAAATAATCTTGATCCGAGTGAGATAAACTGTCCTGAGTTGATGCTGATGATATAAATCATATAGGATTTACGCAGAGATTCCCCTCTACCCCCCTACATTCTGAGGCGAAAGCCAAGGAACGAGGGGGGACTTCTTAACCCTCAAGAAGCAGGTAAACAATAAATTTACT
Organism: Rhizonema sp. PD37; assembly: GCA_029379215.1. GTDB lineage: Bacteria > Cyanobacteriota > Cyanobacteriia > Cyanobacteriales > Nostocaceae > Rhizonema. The sequence goes on along the minus strand of JAQYWO010000085.1, from coordinate 27,793 downwards.
TCTTTTAGCGGAGGGTGAGACTGAGCAGGGATTGACGGGTTTTCCTAGTGTTTTCTCAAAAAGTTTCCTTTCCTGGGAAGAGAAGTTGCGGCTCTTTTATCTTCAAAGATGTGCTCACAGAGAGAGGATATACTCCCACCAGCACAACTCTTGTACCTACAGAATCTTCTCCAACAATACGTCGGTACTTAAAAATCTAAAATTTTATTTGCACATAAGCTTAACTGCAAGTAAGGTTTAAGTAAGTAAGTTCTAACTTGATTCTACCCAAGAGAACGCTACAGCCGAATTCTTGAGTATAGTCTGAATTGCATCAATCAAGTTGTCACAGAAAGCTTGCACAAACTGCATTCATATACTTTCTTACCAAGTGCATACAGCTTAGTAAGGGAGAGATAACCAATATGAAGTTGAAACTTTTAAATTTTCTCACAGTTTGTTTAGTGACTTTAGCTGTTCTTTCTCCAGGGCTAATTGTATTTAGCATAGTTTGGGAGCAACATATGTCGTTAGTACAAACACAGTCTTTAGCCTGTGAAGTTGCTCGGAGTAGTGCAGGCGAAAACCCATCTGCTTTCAACCAGACAGATCTGTTGGCTCAAGATAAAGCTAGTAGAGAACAGATCTATCCTGCTGAAAAAATTCTTAATTTTTTGAAATACAACAAAATCTTTAGGAGATTGCGATCGCTTTTATTATTGCTGCCAATTCTTATTGGAATATTCATTGTTAGTTATGACAAATATCTTGTTTATCGGGCTAGCGTTCTTAAAAAACAAGTAGAAATGCTAGAAAGACTTTGGCACCACAGTATTGAACAGTAATATTTAAGTTATCTTGTTTATGTGATTTGCTTTAAACCTACAGGTTGACAGCTAAATACTGATATAAATATAAAAAGAGTTATCCAGAGGTGCTTTTTCAATTCAACATTCAAACCTCAACAAAAAAATCATGACTGAAAAGCGCGAAAACCAGTATTTTAATCTGATTGAGCAACTCATTAGTTGTCCCAATGGTACAGAACCAGAAGTTTTGGAGGCTCAACCAGATTTGATAGATGCTGGCTTAGTACAGACAATGCTACAAGTTGCAACTGGATTTGCACATGAAGGCAATGATGATGGAGCAAAGTTTTTAATCCATGTTGCCCGTGAGTTATCTAAGCAACTAGGCTTGTATCCAGAAGTTCCGATTAAGGAGTAAAAATGCTATTAACTCCAAGCGATGCAGGACAAATAGCCTTAGAGTTTTTGATGGCAGAATGGAATATTTCGGAAGAAGATAGAGAGTGGTTCGTGGTTATTAACTCTCGCAATGTTAATGATAGTTGGTACACAGTAGAATTAGCTGTTGAGGGATATCCCGATAAATGGTTTATTCAAGTTTATGATAATGGGGAGTGCGATCCCAACTATACATTTGTATCTCCTATTCACGGCTCAGAGGGATATAGTGATCTCAAAGAATTCCCTGATATGGTAGCTTCGGTGTTAGTTGCCGAACGCAATTCTCGTTAATCAGTAATATATCACACTCTTAAATGAGTTGTGAGATTGGAGAAACCGGGTTTTTTATGAGAAACCCGGTTTATAAAGGTTTTAACTTTTTTTAAATTAATAATCATTATAAATTTATTGATTGCCCATAAAAAAATATTCATGGATCTTCTAAAAACTATTTTTTTCACTATTTTATTAATACAACTAATAATTTTCTTCATTTTTTGATTCTTAAAAATCATTTTTTATATTTTAAAATTATTTATTTATTATTAAAATAGATAGCATTGTCATGAATGTACGCATTTTTTATGTTATATTAAGTATTGTGATAATTCCTACAAAAGTAGAAGCTTTGTAATGATTAGTGAAGAAATCCTAGTCAAAGAATTCATAAGGGTCGTCAATCACTATTACCCAAGAGTAGGGGAACTATTAGACGACTGTTATGTGAAAGTCATTACTTGCTATTGGGGACGGCCTTCAAAACGCTTGCAATATATAGGAATTTATTGCTCTGATGAACAGATACCTTATGTGCAAGTACAGAAAGATGTCCTCAGGGAAGTTGCAGACAATATGGGTTTGGTTCAGGTGGTTTTCCTGAATGCTACAAGATTGCTACGCGATCCATCATCGAAGATAAAGCATGGAGATCCGCGTCTGTGGTTGGATTTGCAGTGGGTGACAACAACTTAGTACCGCTTCACGCTCCCAAACTCGCTATGAGAAAAGCGTTTATTCTAGGCTTTTTGTTTGTTTTGAATGGTAGCTAGATTTCCGGTGTGGCGTGAAGCTTACTCGCTCTCATTTAAGTTACTTGGTGCAGGAGTTTAATGAAAAACACCTGTTACCTCAAGCCTCAATAGACCATTATTCTGTTTCTTATTATCCCACTCTCCATTTTCTCACTATGAAAAGCGGACTTTTCTGCAATTACGAAAATAATAATGCCTCTACTCGCGGTGCCATTGAAGACCAAGTTGCCTTGGTCAAACACGCGGAAAGTCTCGGCTTTGAGGAAGCCTGGGTAACAGAACATCATTTCAGTGATTTCTATATCAATCCATCAATTTTGGTGTTAATGGCACACCTAGCAGGTGTCACCTCGACTATCCGACTGGGTTCGGCTGCGGTATTGCTAGCATTTCACGATCCAATTCGTGTGGCGGAGGACATTGCTACTCTTGATAACCTATGTAATGGACGACTCGCTTTTGGGATTGCCAAAGGTGGACCATTTCCCGAACAAAAGAAGCACTTTGCCCTATCTGATAGTGAATCCCGTGCCAAGATGCTGGAGGGGATGGCGTTCATCCATCAGCTTTTGTATGAAACAGAGGTAACGTTCAAAGGGCAATACTACCAATGCGATCGCCTGACAATTTACCCAAAAGTGTTGCAAAAGCAGATTCCGGCGTATGTGGCAAGCAGCGACAATAGTGCCATAGAGTTTAGCGCCCAACATTCCTTCGGTTTGATGGGGGGACCACCGTTTTCCATGGATCAACTTAAGAGTAACATTGCTAAATATCGCGCTATCAATTCTAGCGGTTCTGAAAACTATTTATTGGCAAGGTTCTTCTTTGTTGCTCAGACATATGATGAGGCAGTTCGTGAGGCGATGCCTTTCGTGCGTAAATTTAGCGTCAAAATGAAGGAGAACGCTGGCAAAATGCAAAATACGGCGATGAGTCAACATATCAAACCGTTGAATAACAATAAAAGTTGTTTTGATGAAGATTATTTGATTGAAAACTCAATCATTGGTGATGTGGCAACTTGTCGTGACAAAATCAAAAGATTTCAGGATGAATTGAACTTAGGTACATTAGCGCTGAAACCCTCGTCTTTTAATCATGAGAAAAACCTTGAGAGTTTGACGCGTTACAGCCAAGAAGTGCGAAGTTATGTATGAATAAATCTTTCCTTCCTGCAGATGATTTGCCACCAACCGAGGCAACGCAAGTTGATCATATACTGCGTTTCCAACTCGAACGATCTACTGGCAGATGCTTTTATGAGGCTTGCGATCGCATTACGCAATCATTATTATCAAGTTGTCAGTGGTATCTCATGACAGATAACAGCACTCTGAAGCTGGTAATAGACTGCCCTGACATCGTAACTTATTGGCATATAGTTAGTAATATTACACAGATTAGCTATCGACTGGAGAGATTTGTCAGTGACGCTAAAATCCGCGTCTATCCCCCATTTGGGAAAGGGATGCCGTTTGAAATCAGCGTTGAGGAAGTATCAGCTTACCAAGATTGGCTTTAACTTAGAGTGCTGATAAGCGCTCGCTTAGGCGCAACTCATACCGCTACAAACCCCACCACGGTTGCGTCAGCGCCTAAAACCTCACTGACATCCAAAGCTTACTAAATTTACCATCTATAGTCGAAGATTCACTTATAATATATTTCTGTACGTCCTATATCTACACAGTTATTTGGCGTACTAATTTCATAAGCCTTAAAGATAGTAAACATATTTGACAAACGATTGACTCAACAGCCCAGTTTTGTTAGTGAGAAAGCAGCCTTAATTGTTGAACTAAGCCAAGCTGGTATTAAACATAACCCAGATAAAATTGTTCGGATTGCAAAACTTGCTGGCGGCAAAATAGTCTTTTTAGAAGAGGGAAAAGTTGGTAGAAGAGGCAGTGGATTAGCACACATCAAAGAGCAACATCATGAGGATTTTAAAAGACGCGGAATTTCTGAACAGGAAATTCCTGATGCTGTCATGGCTGCTGTAACGACAGGATTATTTCTCGGTTATCAAGGAAAAATTGAACCCCGTAGAGAAATATATGAAGTAAGTTTCAACGCACAAACACATTACATCGCTGTGAGTGTGAGTGATAATGGTTATATAGTTGGAGCAAATCCTGCGTCATTACCTTAATTCTACCAAAACACTTATGGCAATAAAAATTAAACTAATGGCTGATTATGGATGTGATCCTTTATGGTGGGCAGAAGCTGATAAAGTAGGAAACATTGACCCACAAAAACTCCCTCTGTTGCAAAAGACGATTAGTCGCTTGCACAAATGGGCCTTAGCTTATAATGCAACATTAAACTGGTCCGATCCTGCCTCCTCACAGGGTTTTTCAAGTATAGAGGCAGATGCCGCTTTTGAAGAAGAAGGAATTAGTTTGTGGAAGCAACTGCAACAGGAACTAGCGCTTAACTACGAAGTTGTCTATTTTAGCGATCGCCTAGGTAAAATTGTAAATCATCCCAATGAATTGGAAGTTCTGCGCTGATTTCAGCTACGATTAGTTATCACATCTCTACAAGATATTGACTACTCGGATTCCCCAATGAGAGTAAACGCTGTCTAATTTAGACGCTCGCATAGACAATACCATTCGCTGTACACTCTTACGCTCAAGTATTTAGTGTTAAAGTTAAGAGAGTAGAACTGAGAAATTAAAAGTGAAGTACGCGGTTGGAGGATTGGATGTTGAAGCGATCCCTGGTTTGTCCAAAGGTTAATTAGTCTGGGGAACAGTTTGTCAGATCACGTTACCCTGATTAAGGTCTGTAATCATAATCTGTATCATAGTTCCTTCTTGGTGAACTTTTTATCGCTACCCAAAGCGAAACCCCAGGTGATGAGCCTGGGGTTGACGCTGTTTCATATAAAATATTTCAAATAAGTTGTTCTCATAACAAACACACAAATAGTGAGTGTTTGTTATAAGAACCCGACAACAACCCGGTAAGACGAGTTTTCTGCTATGCGCCTTTATGCAAGACTCATTGATTTATACAATACTCTTAAGTTCATTGGAGTAGTTGCCAAATTGCCAAAACATTAAATTGCGTATTGCCTTAGCCACTCATACCAATGATCCAATCCAGTACCCGTCTGTGCAGAAACCTGAAAAATCCGAATGTGGGGATTAACTTGCTGGGCGTATTCTATGCAACGTTGAACGTCAAACTGCACGTATGGTAGCAAATCGATTTTGGTGAGAATCATCACCTCACTCTTCTGAAATATATGGGGATATTTGATCGGCTTATCTTCGCCCTCTGTGACAGAGAGAATCACGGCTTTGAGGTGTTCGCCTAAATCAAATAAAGCTGGACAAACAAGATTACCAACATTTTCAATCATCACCACTGAGTTCAATGGCGGATTTAGCTGTTCCAAACCCCTTTCTACCATTGCTGCATCCAGATGACAGCCTGTTCCGGTGTTAATTTGGACAACTTTGCAGCCCGTCTCTTGAATTTTTTTGGCATCATTCGTTGTTTCTTGGTCGCCTTCAATTACACTGAAAGACAATTGATGCTTTAGATCATTGATCGTGCGAGTTAAGAGTGTCGTTTTTCCTGCACCTGGAGAACTCATAAGATTTAACGCGACGATATTTCGACCTTTAAACCATCCGCGATTTTGGGCTGCTAACAGGTTATTTTTGGCTAAGATATCTTGTTCTAATGATAAAGTTGTGCCATGTATTTTGGCATGGATTTGAGATGGTTCTGTAGCTGGGGCGTGACTATGGGAATGGGTAATTACGCTGCCATCTGGTAAAGTGTGAGTATGTGAATGATTGGATTCACGCTCGTGAGAATGGGTGATGACGCCGCCATTTGGTAAAGTGTGAGTATGTGAATGATTGGATTCGCGCTCGTGAGAATGATTGATGACGCCGCCATCTGGTAAAGTGTGAGTATGTGAATGATTGGATTCGCGATCGTGAGAATGGGTGATGACGCTGCCGTCTGGTAAAGTGTGAGTATGATGGTGGCGATCGCCATTATAGTGAATACCCATGACTTCACCCGTTTCCAGATTAGCAATTGTGGGTTCGGCATCATCAGAACAACCGCAGGTTACACACATACTTCCTCAATCTCTATTTCCTTAATTTTTAATTCTTCACCAGCGATTAAATCTAATTGCATGCTGCCACAACTACAGCTACCAAAAGGCTTTTCTAAAGAAATTTCTGCATTGCATTGGCGACAGCGTGCTAATCCTGGTGTTTCTAAAATTTCTAATGTCGCACCTTCTAAAACTGTGCCTAAAGTACAGATATCAAAACAAAAGCTGATAGCATCAGGCATGATAGCTGAAAGTTTTCCTATTTCTAATAATACTCTTTTTACTTTTTTATCTTGAGCGTTTTCGGCTACGATTGCTACAATATTTTGTGTAATTCCTAGTTCATGCATAATATTCAATGAACTCTTAGATACCAGACCTCTTAAAGAAGTCGGGTATCTCGCTTTTCGGTTTATTATCTACAAAATCCTATCAATTGCTGCTTAATAAAAAAGTTTGATTGACTACAGATATGGCAATCTATAGGAGATACTTATAGACAAGCGATACGGCTTAAGCCGTGGCTAAGGGCATCGCCACTTTCATGTAATACATTGCAATCTTTGCAGTAATTTAGTTTATCTTTGAACTCTACAGATATACAATGCATTGGAACGTTATCTGAATGGGTAATCGTTATAAAATGTTTGAGTAATTAAGGAAATGAAGTGGCAAAAAGTTTGCATTGTGACAATTGTAGATTTATAAATAAAAGGCATCAGTGATATTGATATTTTTGTCGCCTAAGTTTGTCTATTCTCAACTTTCAGGAAGTGTTCTCTCATACATTAAGCATCAACCCTCTTCCTCCCAGTCCTCAATCTGTAACCCGTTAACCCGATTAAATTCGCCAGTATTGTGCGTTACCAATACTAAATTATTTACAATGGCGATAGCAGCAATTTGCGAATCATAAGGACCAATTGGCGTTCCTAATGCCGCTAATTGAGCACGAATTCTCCCAGCTACCCTTGCTGATTCAGGATCTAACGGTAAAACAACAAACTGGCTGAAAAACCGTTGCAATATTGCTTGATTGCGTTCTACTTGTGCGCTGCGATATGCACCATAATAAAGTTCCATCTGCGTTACAGTGGATAGATAAATATCTTCCGGTTCCTGTTCAGCTAGTCTCATACTCACCGCTCTTCTGGTATTGTTCAGTAGATGAATGCAAACATTGGTATCTAGAAGATAGCTCAAAATAGCGTCTCCCTTGTGTCATACTCTCCTTGATCTGCTCTTTGGAGCGGTTCTCCCACCCAACCACCAATGACTTCTTCAAAAAAACCAGGCAACCAACCTCTTTTAGTAGGTGTTACAGATTGAATTGTTACAGTCACTTCGATTTGGTGGTCACTTATTCCTGTTGGAATATCAAGATGCAAGATTCCATCAGAACCCACATGAGAACACAATTTAATACTTTGCATAGCTGTTCATCCTTAATAATGCGATTTTGCGTGCATCATGTTTTTATTCTAATATTTTGGATTATGAAAAGTTCAATTAGAGAGAGTCTTTTAGGGTTATTAATAGTTGGTAGTTCTTCCTGAGCAGCGGTTGCTGAGCCACTTTCTCACGGTCCTTCTAATGTCACACTTTTACACTTCGAGGCAGTGCCCTGCCTCGAATTCAGCGATCGCCTCTTGAGCTAGTACCTCTAAAGAGCCGTCTGCAATGTCGCGCTCTAATTGCTCATCCCAACGCTGATAATCCATGTCAAAAAAACAGTGTCTCAGTTTCTCAAAGTCCTTCGATGAAAGCGAGAGAATTGCTGCTTCAATTTGCGCTGCGAGTTGACATAAGCAGTTTCTACCTCTGTGCTTTAAGCAAATTATAGCTTTGCAGGAAAGGTAGAATTGATCGCGATCGCGATGAGGCAGGGCTACAAGATGGCTTTCCGGAAGTTACGGCGACGGCAATTTTCGAGTGCGCGATCTTTTTTGCCGAAATTCCAACGTTTTTCCAACGATTTGGATTAAGATTTAGAGTGGAGGTAACATATTATGCCACTTTCAACAAAAGACTCGACATCACTTAATTTACAGAGCGGTCCTATCTGGTTATCATTTGAGAAATTCCGTACAGAAGGCGCAAAAGCACTCTTGTCTCTAAAAGATGGTAAAGTTGCTATTCTGCAAACTAAAACTGGGCAGTATCGTATTCTTGAAGAACACGACTTCCAAGATCTGCTTGGCTTGGCTCGTGATGTAAATCGCCTGCGTAGAGGATTACGTGTACTATTGCATACTGCTCGGGTTGTACAGAAACATCCTGACGCCGACAGCCTCAAGTTGCTAGTTGAGACTGTCACAATGTTGGGTAGCCTACCTGAGTTTCCCACTCGTGACAGCTTCGAGCCTCTGCTTCCCGAAGATATTGAGATAGATCCAGATGATGAAGTAGATATCGATCCAGAGCGGATTCATCGCCCGTTTGATGCTCACAACGCCACCTAGGGGGAGTAATGCCGATTGACTATAGCAAAAGAATCTAATGTACCTGGGAATTTAACGGAACTTGAGGCGCATTTACAGACTCTTTCTCACGATGACAATGCTTGTAGTGCGATCGCACTTCCACAGAAATAGAGATAAGATATTGGGTTAGTAGTGGGCACTTTATTGCTGAAACACGCTCTCAAGCACTCACTACAAACCTTCCGAATATGTCCGTTTAATTACTTACAAAAAATATAGGCTCGTAGTTGCGCTTCAGTGTTCTTGAGAGTAAGAGAGCGCTGAAGCGCAACTACAAACCTTATGATAATTGTTATTCCGGACATCTTCGGACTTTTATTTTGGTGAGCTTTTCATTAGCAAATTCTGGGTAACTGTTCTCCAACAAGCATATCGATGATGCGTTCAGTACCGAAAGTCGTTTGTAAGAATACAATACCAGGAGTTTCGGCAATGACTTCGCCAACAATACAAGCATCTTTACCTGCTGGGTGAGATTTCATGGCAGATAGAACAGTTTCCGCATTCTTACTTTCGACGACGATGACTAATTTACCTTCGTTTGCTAGATACAAGGGATCTAAACCGAGAATTTCGCAAACTCCTTTAACTTCTTCGCGAATTGGGATAGATTGCTCGTGAAGGCGAATTCCGACTTGAGAACTTTGGGCAAATTCATTTAACACTGTCGCTAATCCACCGCGTGTTGCATCCCGCATCGCATGAACTTGGGGACAAACATTGAGGATAGTTTCGACTAATCCATTCAATGGTTGACAGTCACTTTCAATATCTGTTTCTAATGCTAGTTCCCCACGGGCAATTAAAATTGCTGTGCCATGATTGCCCAATTCACCATTAATAATGACGGCATCTCCTGGTTGAATATTATGGGCGGAAATATTCACTCCTGTAGGAATTACGCCAATCCCTGTAGTATTAATAAATAATTTATCGACTGCACCGCGATGTACAACTTTTGTGTCACCTGTAACAATTTGTACACCAGCTTTTTGAGCAGCGCTTTGCATGCTTTCCGCAACGCGCTGCAACATCTCCACTTCTAGCCCTTCTTCTAAAATTACGCTACAACTCAGATACAAGGGTTTCGCGCCACTGACAGCTAAATCATTGACTGTGCCGTTGACGGCTAATTCTCCTATATCACCACCAGGAAAAAATAGAGGATCGACAACATAAGAATCAGTACTAAAAGCCAGCCTGTCTCCGTATTGTAACAATGTTGCCAAGTAGAAAGTTGCTTGATCTTCCAATTGGGAAAGAATCGGATTATCAAAAGTATTGACAAAAATACTGTCAATTAAATCGCGCATCGCTTTACCACCACTTCCATGCGCGAGAGTAATGTGGGTATCTTGTATATGACGACGGCGGCGAGTTGTTTGGAATTCTTGATTTTGTACTGAGTCAGGAGAAAAAATGTTCATTTTATATGCCGCAGCTTCTACAAATTTGCTGGTTCATAGAATGTAATGCAAACGCCTGCTGGATCAAGAATTTCAAATTCTTTCATCCCCCAAGGCTTTGTCTCAAGTTGACTGTTTGAGCGAACGATTTCTCCGTCTTTTGCCTGAAACTCCTCGTAAAGTTGCTCAATATGAGTAACGTGGATGCGAAGAGTTGTCCCTTCAGCAAGGTGTTTATCATCATTCTTAAGTAGAATGATTTCTGAAGAGTCGCGTTTGACAATTGCCATCTTGAGGGGTTTGCCTTCCTGATGGATGGTTGTAAAGCCAAGCTGTTGTTCGTAGAAGGCGATCGCTTTTTCTATATCATCACCAGCTGGAATAATTGGGCAAACATTGCCGAGCACTGGTTGTTCGTTCATGGTTTTACTTCTGTAGTACTGAAGCCTTAGAAAGGCGACTGTACTTATAGTAAGCTGCACAAGCACCTTCAGAAGATACCATACAACTACCGATAGGTGATTCTGGGGTACAAGCTGTACCGAAGACTTTGCATTGCCAAGGCTTCAAGACGCCTTTGAGGATTTCACCACATTGACAAGCTTTATGATCCGCAACTTTGAGATTCGGAACTGTAAATTTTTGTTCGGCGTCAAATTGGGCATACTCAGGACGAATTTTTAACCCGGAATCAGGAATATCACCCAAGCCACGCCAATCAAAATTCTCTCGGATAGCGAAAACTTTGTTTATAGCTGCGATCGCCTGATGATTTCCCGTCTTCTCCACCAATCTGTTATACTGGTTCTCCACCTCGCAACGATTCTCTACGAGTTGCTGCAACAACATCCAAATAGATTGGAAGATATCTATTGGTTCAAATCCAGAAACGACTATGGGTTTATGATATTGTTGGGAAATAAATTCATAAGGGTCAGTACCAATCACCATACTGACATGACCCGGACCCACAAAACCATCCAGTTGTAAATCTGGATTATCTAGCAATGCTTGAAGAGCAGGAATCACAAGAACGTGATTACAGAACATACTAAAATTGTTAATTTTTTCAGCATCTGCTTGCAAAATAGTCAAAGCTGTGCTAGGAACAGTTGTTTCAAAACCCAAGGCAAAAAAGACAACTTCTTTGTCAGGATTTTCCCTAGCTATTTGCAGGCTGTCTAAAGGAGAGTATACCATACGGATATCTGCACCTTTTGCTCTTACTTGCAATAAGCTGGCTTTAGAGCCAGGAACTCGCATGGCGTCGCCAAAGGTAGCGAAGATGACATTGGCATTTTGGGAGATAGCGATCGCATCATCTAACCTCCCCTTTGGCATCACGCACACAGGGCAACCAGGGCCATGAATAAGTTCTATCACATCCGGCAAAACTTCTTCAATGCCATACTTAAAGATAGAATGAGTATGCCCGCCGCATACTTCCATTATTTTAATCGGCTTTTTTAGCTGTTGGCACAATTTTGAGATTTCCCGGAGTAAAGCTTGAGCTTTTTCAGGTTCGCGGAATTCATCAACATATTTCATGTAATATTAACTATTTCCTCTAATATTTTTAAAGTTTCCAATGCTTCTTGTTCGTTAATTCGATTCATGGCAAAGCCGACGTGAACTAGTACCCAATCTCCGACACAAGATTCGGCTGGATGCTGTTCGTTAACGATACAAGCAATATTAATTTGACGCTTTACACCGCCAATGTCAACAATAGCTAGTTTTTGCTGAGCGTTTATTATCTCTATAATTTTACCGGGAATTCCTAAACACATGATTTCCTTTTTTAAGATGATTCAATTATATAATCGAGCAGATGTAATGACAGCTTGTCCTAATGATAAACCACCATCATTAGATGGAACTAAGCTGTGAGTGAGTACAGTTCTTCCTAATCTTTCTAAGCCTTGACTGACTTGTTCGAGTAGAACACAATTTTGGAAAACTCCTCCCGTCAGAACGACTTGATTTATGATATTTTCTTGACAAAGCTTATCAACCATTTGTACAATCACATTAGCTAAGCTTTGATGAAATTTGGTAGCAATGACTTGCTGAGTAATTTGCTGCTGCAAGTCATTGAGTAAGGCTTGCCACATAGGTCGTGGCTCTATACAGTAAATACTATCGAAAACGCCAATATCAAATGGATAGTTGAGCATTTCTTTAGGAAAATTTAATATATTTTGCTCAACTAAAGCTTCCATTTCAATTGCTGCTTGTCCTTCATAGCTACATTCTTCTCGGCAAATACCGATCGCCCCAGCGACAGCATCAAATAAACGTCCAACGGATGAAGCCTCTGGTGAGTTGATTCTTTTTTTTACTAGTTGATTGAGAAGGTTGAGTGGTTTTTGTTGGATAAATTCTAACAGTTCTAAATTTCCATACTGATTTTTTAAATCTTCCCAAGAAAAGGCTGAGATTAATTGAGCATAAGTGTTACGCCAAGGCTGTTTGATTGCTTGTGTCCCCCCAATCATTGCCACTGGTTTAAATGTTGCCAGTCGTTTAAAGGAACGGTAATCTGCTAACAGAAACTCTCCTCCCCATACTGTTCCATCTTCACCATAGCCTAATCCGTCTAAAGCAATACCTAAAACAGGTTCTTCGTCAAGAGGTATGTTATTTTCTGCCATGCAAGCGGCAATGTGGGCATGATGATGCTGGATGTTGTACAGTTTTATTTGGTGAGTGGCGGCGAGTTGTTTACCTAACTTTGTTGAGAGATATTCAGGATGACAATCAACAGCGATCGCATCTAATTTATGCTCGAATAAGTTTGAGTATAAATTTAACGTTTCCTGATAAGCTTTAAAGGTCGCAGCATTTTCTAAATCTCCCAAATGTTGAGAGAGAATTGCCTGCCCATCCCGTAATAGACAAAAGGTATTTTTCAACTCGCTGCCCATTGCCAAAATCTGAGGAGCGCTATTAAATCCAGGAGGTAATTGAATAGGTGCTGGTGCGTATCCTCTAGCACGGCGAATTGTTTGGATTTTATCTCCGACAACTCTCACTACCGAATCATCAACTCGGTTAACGATTTCCCGATTGTGAAAAAGGAAATAATCAGCAATTTTCCCTAGCTTATGACGCGCTTCATCATTATCAACACACTGGGGTTCTTCAGAAAGATTGCCGCTGGTGAAGACAATCGGTCGATTCATCCGCTTGAGGATAAGATGATGTAATGGAGTGTACGGCAATATAAAGCCAAGAGTATTTTGCCCTGGTGCGACTGAAGGTGCAACGTTGTCTTCTTGTGCCTTCCGGTGCAATAACACAATCGGTGCAGCTGGGCTTTCGAGTAATTCTCTTTCCTGGTTGCTGAGGATGCAGTATTCTTCAATGACTGGTATGTCGCGTGCCATTAAAGCTAGGGGTTTGCGATCGCGTCTTTTGCGCTGACGTAGTTTTTGCACAGCCGCTTCCTGCGTGGCATCACAAGCAAGATGAAATCCACCCAACCCCTTAATAGCAACAATCTCACCTTTTTGTAATAAGGTACAGACAGCATCAACATCATCCAACATGGAAAACATGGAAGCTGCGATCGGTTGACTATCTGCACGTTCTAAAGTTGCCTGAGGCCCGCAAATGTGACAAGCTACAGGTTGAGCATGAAATCGGCGATTTTCAATATCTTTGTATTCCTGCTCACAATCTGCACACATAGTAAAGCTAGTCATGCTGGTGTTGTGTCTGTCGTAAGGAATGGCACGAATAATACTCAAACGCGGACCACAATGGGTACAATTGGTAAAGGGATAACGGTACCACCGACTAAACGGATCGAAAATCTCCGCTTTACATTGTGGGCAAGTCGCCGCATCGGGGGCAATTTCGGTTTTTACGACACCACTGACACTGCTAGAAATGACAAAGTCGTCGCAGGTAAGTTCATCTTCACAACGCCTGCGTGTCAATTGATGAATTCTTGCTAGTGGTGGACATTCTTGCTGTAATCTTTGAACAAATTCTTCTATAGATGTTTGACTACCAGATACCCTGATTAATACACCTTGAGCATCGTTACAAACATCTCCTCGTAATCCTTCAGCCTTTGCTAGCCGATATACGGTAGGGCGAAATCCTACACCTTGAACAATGCCGTAAATCCTAATTTCTTCGTTGGGCATAATGATTGAACGGTAGCGCGTAGGGGCGGTTTTAATACCGACAATATGTTCATTGACACAAAATCTTGCCAAACCCGCCCCTACAAATCGTCTCCTATTTTCCATAACAAAATTCGGTTGTTGCCAGAGTCAGCTATGACTGCTGTCTTACCAGATATTTTTATGCCATAACACCAATTCAAACTGTCTCGCGTGGGCAATCCAAAATCGCGATTTTCACTTTTACTTTGAAAATTGAGTTGTCCTGCGATCGCATGACTTTGTACACCTTGTAAAGATATGATTGATTCTGGCTTCTGCCAACCCAACAACCGGGAGTTAGCTGTATCTGCCACCATTAGCCAATCATTAGTAGCAGCTACGCCATACGGCATACTCAAACTACCAGCATGAGGGAAATAAACGCCTTGATTCATTTCCACAGCAGTAAAGTTTTTTTGTCCTAACACCACTGCACAAGGAGTATTATTTTCTGTAGGCACTCCCTGCCAAATCATTACGCGGTTATTACCCGCATCGGTGACAACAAGGTTTTCTCCCCAAAAGGTAATGTCGTGACACCAACGCATACTCGATGCGGAGGGAGTACTGCCACTGTTTTCATTACGCGATCGCATATCTGGTTGTCCCAACACTATATCTGCTGGTTGCCCATTTTCTTCAGGCAATTGATGCCAAATCAACACCCGTCGATTTCCGGTATCGGCGACAAATAGCTGCCCTTGATGATAGAAAACACCATAACACCAGTTTAAAGTATAAGCTGTGGCTTCTTGTTTTCCCCGGTTGGGTTCGTTTGCCGTAAAATTAGCTTGACCTAGTACCAAATCTGCCGGAACATTATTATCCTCAGGTAACTTTTTCCAAATTAAAACACGGTGATTCCAAGCATCAGCTACTGCCAATCCTTCCCCACAAGCGCAAATTCCCGTCGGCACGCTTAAAGTTGCTCTTCCGGTTGTTCCTTTCGCATTTTGTCCCTCATGGTAAAAGTCAGGTTGCCCAATCACCCAATCCGCAGGCTGACTATCTTTGGTAGGTAAATTACGCCATCCCAATAAACGATGATGTCCCGTATCTGATACCCATAATGGTCCTTCTTCGGATATCAAACATCCACCGCGAGGACCAAACATATCTATTCTACTCGGTGCTACAGGAATCACCAATTGTTCCTGTTCAATATGAGTTCCTAAAATCACTTCTGCACCCTCAGGCGAGAAAGGCAACTTCTTTGTGGGAGTCATGGGATTTTAGATTTTGGATTAGGCAATTGTAGGGGCGAATGGCTGTTCGCCCTTATCGTCGGAACGAATGGCTGTTCGCCCAATTATTCTCCCCGCCCCCTGCCTCGTTCTCAAACAGGTGGTTTGACCAGTTCATGATAAAGTAGTACTGCGTATACAACTTCATCTTCTACAGCCTGACGTAAGGCTGGCATTGATTCTTGCTTGACACTTCTAATCAAGCGTACTAATGCTTCTTTGTGCAAAGCTTCAATTGCCCTTTTTAGTCCCACCACTACGCCCCTGTGACTCTCATCCCAATTGGATATAATTGCCTCAAAGCGGTTAATTTCTTCTACTAGTTCTTCAAGATTTGTCATGGGAAAGGAGTTATGTCATGTGCATTCTTGAAGCTCACCCCAGTAAAACTGAGCTTTACGTCAGGGGTAGGGGTGGGGTTCATTTACTTCATTTTGAAATCCTTGAGGAGAAATGGCATAATTGCGCCTGTCACCAAACTAGAGATTGTTATTGGTAGCCATAAGGGAAACTTTGTCGCTGCAAGTGACACCAGCAGTAGTAAACCCACGCTACTACCAATCGCAATTTGGCGGATCAAATATATTGGATCGCGTATTAGCTTTCCTTTTAAAAATAACTTCACGGAAAACCACCCTATTTCGATCATCATTCCTCCTAGAGAAGTTCTGTTCCGGAGCGGATTGCGCTGGCATAAATTAACTAATTTGTCAAGTATTTCATTATCATTAGTCCTAATAGTACTGCTGGAATCATACCAGCAGGACCAAATAATCCCCCAAGTAGCGCGGAAAACTGGTAACCTATATCTTTACCGGCTAACCACATTCCGCCGATAGCACCACCAACCATAGATAAGACTGTTGCTATTAATAACCACACGGTTCCTGTACTCAGGTTGATATCACCAACGGCCAAACTTGTCAATAATTCTTTAAAATGAGGATTTGTTAAAATATCAGTCATACAGTAATCCCAAATAGATTGTAATTTGTCGGAGCGGGTTTCAGAAGATATCGTGTTGATGAACATGTGATCTGTTGTCAACGCGCCTCTTGTAGGGGCGGGTTTCACTCCTCTATCGTGTTGATGAACATGTGCTCTCGAACAAACCCGCCCCTACGCGTCTGTTGTACGGACGGTTTTACAGGATTTCGTGTTGATGTTGTTATCTCGAATAAACCCGCCCCTACCGAATTTCGTTCTCAACTTCTTGTAGTGCCTGGGCAATAACGTGCGCTTGTTCCATCTGTTCATGTTGCCTGAAAATTTCCCAAGCTTCTTGATAATAAGCTCGTGCTAGCAAGAGATTTTGCGGATTTCCGGCTTCTGGCTTTTCTATATCGTCGGGTAAGTTAAATAAGGCGTTGGCTTTGTTGGAAATTGTATTGGCGTATTCTAAAGGTGTATCTTTAGGGTTACGCACTTTTAATGCTTCATCATAAGCAGCGATCGCTCGGAAAACATTATTTACTGGATGCCCACTAGGTAAATATTGCAAAGCGTTGCCGAGATTGTTCTGTAGCATCGCATATTCTCTAGGGTGCTTGATCAGCTGTATATACTTCAGCGCTTCTTCAAATGTTTGTACGGCTAACCCCTGACGCAAGGATTCTTGTTCTGATGAGGGCGACATTGACAGGTAAGCGATCGCAATATTGTTGTGTAAAATCGCATATTCCTGGGGGTATGTTTGCCAGGTATACACCCGTAAAGCCTCCTGATAAGCTTGAATGCTATCGGTTATCCGTGCTAAGTTAAATGGTACTAGAGACTGCAATACCAATCCAAAATTCATCTGAGCTTCTGCCAATTCTTCCTTTGAGGCGAACTGTTGCAAAATTGGTAAAGCTTCTTCATAACCAGCTTTCGCTTGCTGAAGCAGTTGGTAACCGACATCTGGAATCATCCGTAACACCCCCGCTTTCCCCACCGTTGCCCTCGCTTTCAAGAGAGGATAATCCTCACCAGACAATTCATCAGCATAGTTATAGAGAGCGACAGCATTCTGCAAATCCTGTTTTGTTTTCGGCTTTTTTTGAAAGCCCTGCGCCATTTCAATCAGCATCTCAATTTTTTCTTGTGTCGTTGCTGACTCCGATGCGATCGCGGCGATCGCAGCTTTCACGGCTGAATCTGTAATGCTAGCAGTCATCATTACCCTCCTCTGATTGGGTGAGGAATTCTACCTTTTTTTCTTTGGCGTTCTTGGCGCGGACAGATTCTTACGGAGGGAAACCAACGCTCTTATCCTACGGAGGGTTTCCCTCCTGCAGCACTGGCTCCTCCTGCGAACTGTCCTTTGTCTATTGCGGTTCATTTAATAATTATTTCTCTTCTAATATTAGAAATCCGTTATCAAATAACATTTCCTAAATTTAATAACGTTTATCTTTGATTCTTTGAATGTTAGCGTAAAATTTTATTTATCTAAGAATCATTTATTTAAAAAATATCTAAAATAGAACTAGACCCAGGTAAAAGTCTCCAAAAATATTCACCTAATTTGGGGTAGGAAGGTGTCAGGGATGCTAAAAAAGAGTGTTCCACAGTAACTTTATACTGGCATTGCCGTCAGCATAGAAATTAATGTAAAAATTTACATACACAATCCTAAAGAGATTATGAACAAAGCTAATCTATATTCTTGGCGATCGCGTTCTTAGCGTCTTAGCAATTGATAGAATAGCTCGCTCTGACAATCATGTCTAGGTTAATAGTTGATTGCAATGAAGTTGATATAATAGATTTCTCCGACAATGGTGTCTAGACGCGCTGTTTGAAATGTCTCTACAAAGAATTTGCCAAGAGCGCATCATTTATTTCCACTCCATGTCCAATGCGCTCTATTCTCCTGATTGAACAACTATAAATCCATTGGGTTCCCATACACCACGTCAAAAACGGAATCAAATAGAAAGAAGATAGCCGATGACTAACTTACTATGGCTCCAAGGTGGTGCTTGTTCAGGCAACACCATGTCATTAGTATAGTCTCTATAGAATAGCGCTTAACACTATTCTTTCAAGAAGATATCAAAAATATAGCGTTGCATAGAGTATGGGATAATTTTCTATCATGTTCGTTTGAACACTTATAATAATATTTGTAGTTGATCTGTCTTCGCAAACTTTTAAGAGAGCTAAAGCTCACGGACAGATTCTTCCCTTGGGAAACACTTGGACGTACTGTCCTCAACTACGAACCTATCTTTGATTTATAACTTATTTACCGAACAAGATATTATTCCCTCTGTCAATGGAAAAACTTAATTCTTGGCGGTTCAATCATCCCTGTGCTATGCAACGCCAAAAATACTAAGTAAAGCTGCTAGTTGAAATTGTTGCTATCTCTTGAACTACTGTGAGGAATTGGCGCAGCAAGATCGAATCAGTCAGTGCAGGCTGTAACAAAGTCTTGAGATCTGCCCGTCGCCACACTACCGCAATTTGTCGGGTAAAAGGGGTGTCTTGAAGCTCTCGGTACACCACTCCTTGACGTTGAATTGTTCGCACGTTGTCCGGTAGAATTGAAACGCCTGCACCTGCTGCTACTAAGCTTAGGTTGATCACCATCCAAGTGGCTTTGACTGTTTCCAGCAATGTTGGCTTGAATCCCCGAAGCTCAAATTGCGATAAAACCATTTTGTAGGAGGGCACAGCATCAAGTGGTGGTAAAATGAGTAGCTCGTGCTTAAGTGCTTCCAGCGGAATGATTGATTGTGCCGTTAGGGGATGATGTTCTGGCAATGCGACGACAAAAGACTCTTCCACAATCGGGAGAAAGTTCAGAGTCGAATCATCTGAGTAAGGATTGGGCAGATGTTCAAATCCAACATCAATCGAAGCGTCTCGCAGCCCAAGCATCATTTCTGAAATCGTCATCGCTCGCAATTCTAATTCCACGTTCGGATAACGATTGCGGAAGGTTTTGAGAATGTCAGGAAGTAAGCTATTTGCGATCGCAGTGTTCACAACCACGACTAGCTTGCCAATTTCGCCACGACTTGCTTCCTGTGCGCGTGTCACCGCCCGTTCGAGCGCAGTCGTGGCAACTCTTAGCTCGGTGAGAAACACGAGTCCCGCCGTTGTTAATACTGGAGGGCGACGAGTGCGATCAAAGAGTTCTACGTTCAACGCCGCTTCTAATGCAGCGATTGTTTTGCTGAGGTAGGATTGTTCCACATCTAAGCGCTGAGCTGCTTTGCTAAAGCTCTTTTTCTCGCCCGCTTCCGCAACCAGCTCCATAAAATAATGTAGCTGTCGGCTCTCAAGCTGATTCCAGGGTTGTAAGGACATTGCACCTGAATAGTATGATTTAAATGTCATACTACTATAATTCAAATAGCCTTACTATCATGCTAATAATCTCATAAGCTTGCTTTTATGCAACCATTACTCGTAACGAGGAGATTGTTTATGAAAGTACAGCCTGCGATCGGTTTAACTTCTAGCCGCTTAAATCGGGACATTGAACTACCGCCTGCGGTGAAAGCTCAAGAATCGGCAATCAGTTCTAGAACAATCGCTTATTGTCATTCCGTTATTGATAGCAGTCGTTTTTTTTGCCTGTTGAAAGCTGGAGCGATCGCCCCGCCACTAATGCAATATGCTTTTCTCCAGTACCATTTCTGGCGAGATAGACTGCATCAGTGGTTCGGCTTATGCATCGTCAAAGCAGGAAGTTGCACTGACTCAGATCAAAAATCCGCCATCATGTCTTTGGCAGATCATACCTTCACAGATTTGCAAGATGGTCATAGCGAGATGTACGTAGAATTTCTTCACGATCTTGGATTGAGTGATGCTGAAATTGCGGCATCTCAACGGAGTGTGGCAACCACAGCGTATGAACGCTCATTTTTTGACGACTTTGGCTACGGAACCGACAACTTTTACGAAGCCCTAGCCGCACTGAGTGGGCGAGAGCTGTGTGTGTCAGTCAGAAATGCCAGACTTCTTCAGTCTTACTTTGATGTTCGTGGCATGAAACACCCGACTTGGCTGAGCTTACACGCAGAATTAGAAGTGAATCATTTCCAAGATTCTATTCGTCCAGTGTTAACTCGTTACAATGAAGATTCAGTCAAACTAAAGAGCGTAATTGAAGCCGTCGAGCGTGGGATTGATCGACATATACAATATTTTGAGGATCTACTGCATGAGTACGAATCCCTTGCCAATCCGGTTTAAGCGGGATGAAAGTCTGTCGGAGAAAGCTTCCTCCGACGAGCTTTCGAGAAACTTCTTCTCCGCAGACTTCACCTTCAGACAGCATACTTCTTCTATAGTTTCCATATACTATTTTTCGAGGTGTGACAGTTGAGGGTGCGGAATGTGGGTTGTAAATAAACCACACTCTCCGGGGCGCGGCGGCCGCCGCGCCCCTACGAAAGATTATGGTTTAAATAGATGAAAAACGCTGTAAAGACCGTCGATTATGTCAGGCTAAGGAAAACAAAGTTTAACTAGCGTATTTCAGCCAAGGCGAATCTTCGTCAGGTTTTAGATCTGAGCCGTGTGTGCTGAGTGTGTACAAACGCAGACGCCGCCCATCGGGATCGTCGAACACAATCAGCCATGCCTGAATTGCAGCGATCACTGGCGAATGCTCGATCAGGAGTTCATCCAGATGCTTGCCCCAAGCTTCGAGAGCGGCACAATCCTCTACCGCAACAGTTAATGGATCGAAACCCTTTTGCTTTTCGGCTTCTTCAGGGCTAAGACGCAGTTCGACTCGTGTACCAAGATTGGGAACCTCAAGGATGTAGGCGTAGATTGATCCGTCTTCATGTTTATGATCCCATGCCGCGTTTCTTTGAGCGCCAAAGACCTGTTCATAAAAGTACAGACTGCGATCAAGATTGCTGACCGCAAACTTGACGTGATGAATGCCTTTAAGGAGTGGAATATTCATATGCTTTGTTAAGCCTGCTTCATTATTACGTCCAAACTGCCGATGGCTTCGATTTCCGCATGGATGCGATCGCCAGGTTTTAACCAACGATTGCCATGCACCCCTGCGGAGCCGGATGGCGAACCCGTGAAGAGTATGTCTCCAGGCTCAATAGTGAGGTATTCACTAATGATGCTGAGTTGCTCATCGATGTGGTACAACATTTCTGCGCTGGAAGCATCCATCATTTTTTCGCCGTTCACCCAGAGTTGTAGGTGCAAGTTGTAAGGGTTAGGAACAAACTTAGCTGGAACCATGTATGGTCCGCAAGGAGCCATCGTATCTTGCGCCTTACCCCGGACTAAATCCACTTTGAGATCGTTATCGACTTGAATTAGATCGCGACAGGAGAGATCGAGACCAATGGAGTAGCCAGCGACTGCAGCAGCAGCCTCTTCTTTTGATGCGTGCCGCAAATGCTTACCGACAATAACAACTAGTTCTAACTCCCAATCAAACTGCTTTGTCGATTTCGGAATCTGTACCGTCTCTCCGGGACCAACTAGTGTAGTCTTCGGCGGTCGAAGAAAGAAAGGCATGGATGCCCACTTTTTTGGGTCTAAACCCATTTCTTTCAAGTGTCCTGAGTAGTTTGCGCCGACCGCCATCAACTTATCCGGGAACATCACGGGAGTTTCAAAATCTGCCATATTCAGATCAAGGCGAGAACCCACACCAACTTTGCCTAAAGCAATATGGTTTGCCAGTGCTTCTAACATCGGGAGTGAGGTTTCCCACTGATCGAGTAGCATCCGCACAGTGGAGGGGAGATCTGGCTGAAATTCGTGAATGAGGTAATAGTAATCCTTAACACCGATCGCGGCTTGCGCTCCTTGTGAAGAACGAAGCGTGGCAAGTGTGAATGATGACATGTTGAATTTCTTCTTATAGCTTATTGGAGTCGCAGTTTCTGAACGATAGCAAACATCTGTTGACCTAACTCAGTCGTAAAGTCAGGAGCCATTGCTGTCGCTAGGGTTACCACAGAAGTAGTAACTCCGCCTGCCGCCTCGATCTCTCGGAAGGCTGCCTTTTCGGTTCGAGCCGACATCCCGCCACATGCGTCTACGGGAACATATACCTGATAGCCGGCAGCGATCGCTTCCTGTACGGCATGAAGTACTACTACCTCGGTCGCAAAACCAGCAATAATGAGAGTTCTGCGCCCTGTTGAAGAAAGAGCAATACGTGTTTTCTCGTCCATAAACGGACTAGCTGACATCCGCAAGAACTGTGGTACCCCAATAGTTTCTGTAGCAAGTTCCTCAATGACTTCCGGTGCCATACCTCCTTCAGGAACAACACTCAAGTGCATAGGGAGCGAAAACAGTTTAGCTATGTTGGCGAGTACGGCAGCAGACTGCGAGAGAGCTTCTGGCGGATTAGTCTTGCTGCGTTGCACAATTTGCGTTTGCAAGTCGGCGAAAAGGACTTGCACTTGATTGCGATCGAGCATGGTGTTTCTCTTCAGTTTAAAAGGTGAAGGCAAGCTTATTGACGGGTGTTACTTTGATGACGGTAATAGCCACTCACTGCAATATTTTGCCAGTTCCGACTCGAAGTGTTCTTCGCAACGGAAGCCAATGTAACCGTCGGGACGAATTAATAGCATTGCAGGCTTAGAGCCGAGGTAATCTTGAAAGCGCTTGTACTCTAACTCACTGTTGGGTGCTTCTATCTGTATTCCTTCGATTAGCTCGTGCCATGGGGCAAGCTGTTCGGAAATTTGTGCATGTATTGAAGCATCGCTGATGCCGACGAGAAAAAGTGTAAACCGGGACGGATTTAGCAGATGAAAAAGTGTCTGGTTTTCCTTTACACCACCTGCTCGAACAACTTGGAGAGGAAAGTCAGGAATGCGATCGCCAGCATGAAGGCTACCTCCGTGCCCATGATGGACCGAGAGAGGACTGTGACGGTAACCCAAGCTCAGCTGACTCAGCCGTGCAGTACTGTTTTGCTGTACCACATCAGCGCCGACAATCCAAGGTGCAAGATGGTTAAAGAGACTTCGGATAATCGGATTTTCCGTGCCAATGATTTCGGTGAGACCGTCTGTCTTGGTCAGCAAGTCGTGAATGACCGGAAGGCGATCTTGCTCATAGGTATCAAGCAGTTTTTCCCTTGCCTGCCCTTTCAGCACGAAGGCTAGCTTCCATCCTAAATTTACCATATCCTGAATGCCCGTGTTCATCCCTTGCCCTCCAGCTGGACTATGGATATGAGCCGTGTCGCCACCAAGGAATACTCGTCCTACGTTGAGATGCTCTACCATGCGGCTGTTAATCCGGAACCAAGAACTCCACGTCAAGTTATGAAAGCGTGCCGGAATGTGCGATCGCTGGTCATAAATGGTCTGCAACTCCTCCAGGCTGGGTGCAGTGTCTTTACTCGGTTGACTGAGTGGGTTGCTGGCTATCATGCGGAATCGGCTGCTATTCAGCGGAAACAGACCCATGAAACCGTGTGACGATGAAAAGACGTGGAAATCTGACGATGGCAGATCACCATCAATATAAAGATCTCCGAGCGCATAGTTCTCGTCGAAGGTCTTGCCTTGGAATTGCAAGCCAAGACTATTTCGCGCGATGCTGTGGGCCCCTTCAGCATCGATCAAGTATGACGCCATGACCTCTTCAATAATGCCATTCTTGTGGCGCAAAACGGCTTTGACTCCGGATGAATCCTGAGAAAAGGAGATCATCTCTACACCCCGCTCTACTTCCACATTTTCCTTCATCAGCGCTTCAAGCAGAATGCGCTCCGTCTCCGCTTGAGAAATGAACAGCTCATACTGATAGCGGCTATCGATGTGGCTGAAATCGAGCCGGAAGACACGCTTGCCACCGCCGTAGACGCTGCCACCCAAACCAAAATTACCACTCCGGACAAACTCGTCCGCCTTGCCACGCAACTCCATGAGTTCCAGTGTTCTAGGTTGCACGGTGATCGCCCTAGAGGTGGTCGCAGGTGCGGACATTTTCTCGATGATTCGTACCGATATCCCAAAGCGAGCTAGCTCTAGCGCAGCTGTCATGCCTGTTGGACCAGCACCCGCGATTAGTATTGAAGATATTTCAAAGTTTGGCATTTTAACACCTATTGAAATAAAAGACGAACAAAAGCGACAGGTTTTTACAACCAGTTTTTCTGTTTAAGATTAAGCTTCAACTGTCTTTTCTATTAGAAGCCTAATAGTTAGTATTCTAACTATTCAGGCAAGCATTGTCAATACCCCTTGCCGTCACAATCTATAATTTTTGTGATGTCGGAATTTCTGAGCGCAGTTTCGTCAGCAGTTCAATCAAGGTTTGTTTTTCGCGATCGCTCAGATTGTCCATCCAAGCTTTGATCCAGGTGAAATGCTGAGGCAGTATTTTGTTCATCAGTTCTCGCCCTTCATCAGTTATACGCACGCTTAGCATCCTGCGATCTACAGGATGAGGTTGGCGTGTAATCAGTTTGTCGCGTTCGAGTCCATCAAGTAAGCTCGTCACAGATGCACGAGTTACTCCTGCTCTTTCCGCAAATTCAGACGGTAACAATCCTGAATCCGAAGTCTCAACTAGCTGCGTCAGCAATGTAAATTTCCCCTTAGATAATTTGTGTGGAATAAGATAACTGTCTACGAAATTATTAAAGGCACTTGAAGTGTCTAGAAATACTAAGCAAGCCTTGACCGAGGGAATATCAATTTCTGGATAGCGACTTGCCATTCGTTGAATCGTCTGCTCATCAGGAAGGGAGCGCGAACTTGCCATGATATATGACCACATAGTTAGAATTCTTATTATAAGGTTTCTAAACTGAATAGCTATCTGTATGACTTATCGACAACTTGCGTCAGAAGCGATCGCCGTAACTTTTGCCGAACCTCTTTCATTCCACTCAACTGGGAGGGGAGTGAAAATCGTTTGCCTAAGCAGTGCTGAGAATTGAGAAGTCAAGATACTCACGTTGAGTTCCGGTTCCTTTCTAAAGTGGCTTTTTAGATATAAACTAGCGAAGTTTTTAGACATTAAGATTTGCTCAATAAATAAAATTCATCTTTACTTTCCCCTAATATATAATGGCAAAACCAAATTAAGTTTTGTTTCATTAAAGCCCGACTAGTACCGGGGTTACTACTACCATGCTCCATATTTTTAAAAATGACTAATTCCGTTTCTACACCCATATCTTGTAATCCTCGATATAATTCATAGGCATTAGAAACAGGTACTCTTTTGTCATTATCTCCATGTTGAATCAGTGTTGGAGTACAAGCAGATTTTATGCCACTCATGGGCGAAGTTATTTGATAAATAATTGGGTCATTCCACGGATTATCACCTAAATAGTAACGAGTGAATGTGGGAATATCCGTACCCACGTAATAGGTTACCCAGTTACTAATACCCGCACCAACAGATATTGCTTTAAAGCGATCGCTATATGTAGAGCAATATGCTGAAATATACCCTCCCTGACTCCAGCCCATCAAACCAACTTTTTCGCTATCGACAAAACCCTGATTTATTAAATAATCGACTCCGGAAATGACATCTTCTTGATCACCAATTCCTAAATTTCTATAATTTAAGCTGCGAAAAGCTTCGCCGTAACCAGCACTACCGCGATAATTTGGTTCTAATACTATAAAACCCTTGGCAATAAAACTTTCGATTGGGTAGACAATATCGTTTAATGGAAGTGGTAGCGATGTAGCTCGCGGTCCTCCGTGTACTATTACTAAAAGAGGGTATTGTTGATTGGAATTGAAATTTTCTGGAGTGCTAAGTATTCCTTCAATGTCTATGCCGTCAGAGTTTTTCCAACTAATGACCTGTTTTCGAGCAAAAAGGTGATTTTCTAATACTATTGATGTTTTAGTAATAGGTTGATTATTCAGATATATTTCATATAAGCTGTGGGGATTTGCTTTTAAATACGCCAAATGTTCGCTATCTTTAGTAATTGATGCATTTTGAATAAAATCATTATTTTTTAGTGCTATATTTTCTGTAAATAAATTTGTAATTTTTCCTGGAAGATTGACTAAGCTAACATAAATACTAGTATGATGCGGTAACCGAATTAAAATACCTTTTTTACTCCAAGATAATGATTCAATATCTTCGTCATTGTTTATTGGAATACAACTAATTTCACTAGATTCGATATTAATTACAGCTAGCAATTGATTATCAAACCATCGACCCGAACGATAATAATTAAAATGAACAAATTTTCCATCAGGAGAAAACCCAATATTGCTTTTGAAACCGACAAATGGAATTTCTAATTGGCGCTGATTTCTACTGCCTATATCTAAAATATAAAGACCTAATTTATCTCTATCTTCAAGAATCGGGCTTGGAGCAGCCAAAAATACAATTTTATCTCCTGAAGGGGAAATATCGAATTCATAAATATGCAAATTTTTATTGACAGTTAATTGAACAGCTACTTCGTCTTTTTGCGGAGTTTTATTATTGTCTTCCGTCGAGTCGCTCTCTCGCAAATCTTTTGGCAATGTGAAATTTGAGTTGGTTTTCTCTAAGCCTTTATCAATATCCAGATAAAATAAACAAGAAGAGCGACAGTCACGATTTACATATTCAATATTACCATATAATTCCCGACGCTTAATAACAGCTTTTGACTCTGGCTCTTGCGCTAAAAAGAATAACCTTCGCTCGGACGGTGACCATTTCAATTCAGATACATCCTCTGGTGCATGGGAAACCTGTATACCCGCAGCTTCACCATCAGCCTTGATAAAAATCTGCTTTTTTTTACTGCTTACTTTACCCAAATAAGCCAAGCTCTGGGAATCTGACGACCATTGAGGAGAAAAACTCTCGTAAATCCCTCTCGTTAATGGATAACTTCTACCATTCTCGTAAATCCAGACATGATATTGATAGCTGTTACTATCCCAATCCGTTTGCCGTTGCACCCAAGCAACTTTCTTTCCATCGTCACTAATACACAAACTTGAAAACCTCGGTAATGCGATCGCTTCCTCGATTGAGAAGTATTGTTTTCCTGTCATGTTTATTTTTCCCAGCCTTGCTTACTGTTCTGTATACGGTATACCACGAAGAAAAGCCATTACCACGACGTTCAATAATTCGGTAGTAAACAGGACGAATAATTGTTGTGTTTTTGTCCAACATAGTTAATAT
>JAQYWO010000513.1 GCA_029379215.1 Rhizonema sp. PD37 | reverse complement strand
GATAATAAACACTGTCAATGTTAAAGAAAATTGAGGAAATAAAATAAATCCTTAGCCGAGCAGGTTTTACAGAGAGTGAGATAGAATATAATGAAATTTAAGTATAAAATGAAGCGCTACAGTTGTTGATAATGCCTTATCAAGCTATATGTGAACCGCTTCCAGAATGTTTAGATTCCCGACTTCTTTACGAAGTCGGGAATCTAAGGCGATCGCGCAACCTGGGTTAACATGGCAAAATCTTCACAGAATAGGCAAAATCAGTGAAAACAGATATCCTTTTCTACGAACTCATTAGAGAATTACCACAGGTATTTTTTGAACTGATTGGTAAATCAGATGTAAACCCTAATATTTATGAATTTACAGCTTCAGAAGTTAAACAACAATCCTTTCGTTTAGATGGTATATTCTCCACAGTTGAAGGATTTGATAACGATCCACTATATTTTGTAGAGTTACAAACATATAAAGATTACGAATTTTACGAAAGACTATTTGGAGAGATTTTTGTTTACTTTCGTCAATATCAACCTCCTAATTCAGAATGGTATGCCATTGTTATCTATGACAGGCGTAGTAATGAAATTCTACCTCATCCTCGTTATCAGCTTTTGATGGAGAACTATGTACGTTGCATTTACCTGAATGAACTGAGTAGTGATGATGAGTCTATAGGAATGGGCGTTGCAAAATTATTTGTCGAAACTCCTAAAAAAACTGCTCCCCTAGCTCAAAAACTAGTAAATAAGGTAAGGCAAGAATTAACTGATGAAAACCTTCGCCTGAAAGTGTTAGCATTTATCCAAAGCATTGTAGTCTATAAATTCCCAAATCTCACCCAGAAGGAAATTGAAGCCATGTTGAACTTGAGTGATGATATTGAAAAAACTGGTTATTTTCAAAGTGTCTTGAAAAAAACTAAATTAAAGGTTGTACCAGCACTACTGAAGAAAGAACTTAGTATTCAGGAAATTGCTGAGACTTTAGAACTAGATGTGGAAGAAGTTAGAGAAGTCGCACGAAGACAATTTTGAATGTACTAGTTCCCGGTGTTACGCTGGGAATTAGTAAAAATATTATAAATTATAAATTATGAAAACTGATGCAATTTTCTACACGATCTTTAAAGAGTTTCCTAGCATTTTCTTTGAATTGATTGGTAAGCTTGATACCAATACTAACGCCTATGAGTTTATCGCACCAGAAATTAAGCAAAGATCCTTTCGTTTAGATGGGGTATTTTCTCCCCTTGAAGAGTTTCCTGATGAACCACTTTACTTTGTGGAAATTCAGTTTTATAGAGATGAAGCATTTTACGACAGAATATTTACGAGTATTTTTCTTTACTTCAGCCAATATCAGCCGCCTAACCCTGATTGGTATGCAATCGTTATCTACGACAAGCGCAGCAACGAAGCCTCCTTCCCCTTGCGTTACCGTGCTTTATTAGAGCCACATTTGCGTCGCTTTTACCTAGATGAACTTGGGGAAGAAGTAGACGAATCTCTGGGTGTGGGAATTGTGCGGTTAGTTGTAGAGAGCGAAAATAAAGCTGGAAATCTTGCCAAACAGTTAATTGACAAAGCTAGGGAGGAATTGACTGATGCTCTCATCCAAAGAAAAGTTCTAGAATTTATAGAGACAATCGTCGTTTACAAATTTCCTAATTTAAGCCGTGAGGAAGTAGAAGCCATGCTTGATTTAAATATAATCAGAGGAACTAAAGTTTATCAAGAAGCCTTTGAAGAAGGTGAATTACAAACTAAATTGAAAATGGTTCCAATCTTGCTGGAATTGGGATTGAGTATCCAGCAAATAGCGGAGCGCTTAAAACTAGATCTAGAAGTAGTAAGAGAAGCAGTAAGGCAGTAGTATCTTTTCGTTGATTTTACTCTTCCAGATTATAAAGTTGAGTAACGAGTAAAATATAATTAAAAATATTAATTTTTTCTCTATAACTATGTGTTCTTACCAAACAGTTAATCGACAAAGCTAGAGAGGAATTGACTGATGCTCTCATCCTAAGAAAAGTTCTAGAATTTATAGAGATAATCTTCGTTTACAAATTTCCTAATTTAAGCCGCGTCTTGGCGTACAAGAGCGTCTAAAGAGTGCGAGAGGCTGCGCGTTTGTCGTCAGACGTGGTGTCAGCCAAGGCGGTTCATCAAATCGTATTCTGAAACCCATTCTTAATCTCTTAATCAAGGTTCATAGTTACTGAGAGCGCAACTACAAACAGAATGCATGAATTTTGCATAGCCGTAATAATACGGTTGCATGAAGCACCCTAATTAAAATAATATCAATAACAAAATATGAAACTCCCAATAAAACTACAGAATTTATTACAGCAGAATGAAAGTACGATCGCAGCTGCCAGCACTTTCCTTAGTCAAAAGCTAGCAATTTTAGATTGTACGAGTATTGAGTCAGTTTCTCTAGAACAATTCACTCTTTTATTCTCCAGTATTCCGGAAAGTTGGGATTTAACAGAAATTGAAGAAGTTTGGGATTTTTCGACAGTTAGTACAATTCTCAGTCACCAACTTCGAGAGTGGATTAACCAAAGAGGAAGTGCAATTCAGCCAAAATCAATTAGGAATTACGAATTAAAACAGAATTACCTAGATATTTTTAACTTCCGCAATGAAGTCATTGGTGATTACCGCCGCTATATAGAAAGCTTCTTAAAAATCCGCGATGCTAAAGTCAAAGCTTTTGTGGATGCAGAATTGGATAAAGGGCAATTGTGGACTGAACCGTTAATACAACTCAATCCTACATACAAAAAAGGTGCAACTGTTACTGAATTGGTGCAGCAGCGAGTTCTTCATAAAGAGTGCGATCGCTACTTCTCTAAATATACTTTCCACTACCATCAAACACAAGCGTTCCACACGGCACAACGTCAAGAACCCTTTGTTGTTACCACAGGAACAGGTTCTGGTAAAAGTATGACTTATGTTGTGCCAATCTTTAATGATTTGCTCCACCATCCGGAAATTGAAGGAGTGAGAGCAATCTTAGTTTATCCCATGAATGCCTTAATTAACTCCCAAAAAGAAGAACTCGACAAATTTTTACGCCAGGTTCCTAACACTCACATTCGCGTTGAACAGTACACTGGACAAGAAGATTTAACGAAGAAAACGGAAATTCAAAATAACCCACCCCACATTTTACTAACTAACTATGTGATGCTAGAGTTAATGCTCTCTCGTAACCGTTCACAGGATTCCGAAACGTTACCGGAAAAAATAGGTACACACTGATG
>JAQYWO010000084.1 GCA_029379215.1 Rhizonema sp. PD37 | reverse complement strand
GGTTAAGTAACAATGTATATTTTACCTGACTTTGAGGCTTAACTGAACCGTATTGAGTTACTGAATGCTGTCCGGAAAACTGACTCTGAAGGCGAAGTTTTAGACAAAGAAGCTTTTGCCCCAAAAACTTTACCTTCTAGTACAGCTACAGCATTCCCCACTGAAATTATGCTTCTTCTGAAAAATGCTGATATTTATCTAATCCCAGCGAAGGCAGAAAAGTTGTGGGCAGCACATTCGGCAGAATTTGTAGAAGCGATCGCCTATGTCAATTTGAAAGCTAAAGAAGGCAAAGTCGCCAACCGTGAAGGGTACTTTGTGAAATGTTTAGAGGAAGGCTGGTTAGTCAAAAAGCCGGAATCTGAAAAGCGAGATCCTTATTCTCTTACACCTGAGCAGCAACAATGGTACGAATGGGCTTGCATGACTGGAATATGTATCGATACTCCAGTCAAAGACTTGCCGACCAAAATAGGGGTTTTGGCAGTGTTGATCCCAATCAGAAACAGGCGACAATTTGATCCACCTTATGACCTTGTGGCAATTGATGTGGCGATGCGGGAGTATCCAATCTTGTTACATTAAGGATAAATACTTTTGCTCAAGCAAAGTGTATTTTGTAACGTTTTGTGAAAGTCCTTTTAGTTGAGCGATCGCGTTATTGGTACTGTGTGAGTGTCGTATATGTGTTTCTATAAAGGAGAGTTATGTTCGCACAAAGCGATGCCTACACCCACTCCTGTGCGCCCCCATTACTTCCTTTGAGAGTCATAGCAATTTACCGCATGACGAACAGTTAAGTTCCCTCATTTTCCGGTAAAGTACTTTGAGATACAGGTATTAAGAGAGCGTTCATCACCCGACTATCAAAAATCCATCTGAATTGCTAATATTATCTGGAATCGTATTTTCTACATTTGTAGCTTTATTCTGTGCGTTTAAAGCAGCTTGTATCTGTATTAGTTATGCACATCAGTATCGCAGACAACGCAAAAAAGAGATTTTACGCAGCTGGCGCTATCCCTGGGTTGATTAGGAGTCAAGTAGTGGTGGAAATGATTGAGCAGTGGTTGAAAGCTATTGATGCATCTACATCAGATGTTGTGAAAGAGTGAATTTGTGACAAGAGGCAAAGTGACTAAATAATTATGGGGTTTGGATCGCGATCTCTTGAAACCAGCCACAACAAATCTCAATTGGTATTCAACATCTATTGGAATTGACAAAATATGGGTTTATCGGGACAACAGCGCAAACAATTACAATCCGCTTTAATTGATGCTTTTCCGAGTCAAACATCTTTAGAGCGAATTTTGGATAATGAATTAGATAAAAATTTAAGAGCAATAGCAGGTGAAGGGAGTTTACAAGATACCGTCTTTAAATTACTACAAATAGCCAACGCAGAGGGATGGGTTGAAGATTTAGTTCGTGCTGCACGAGACGAAAGACCTGGGAACTTAGGCCTACAAGCTATTGCCCAAGAAATATTGTCAAATGAGGCTACAAATTCTCCTGCTGATAACAAAGATATTCAACAAGAACCTTTATCTTCTTCGTCTAACATTTCTACACAACTAAGTCCTCAGCAGCAGAAAATACTCGTTTTGGCTGCAAATCCGACTGGTTATACTAAGTTGCGTCTAGACGAGGAGTTACGTGAAATTAAGGAGGGATTAAGAAGAGCAAAAGTACGGGAGCAATTCTTAATAGAGTCGGCTGAAGCGGTGCGATACAGAGATATTCACCGCGCTGTCATGGATTTTGAGCCGCAAATTATTCATTTTTCTGGACATGGCTCACCTGAAGATAGTTTATTATTTGAAGATGCAACAGGACAAGCAAAATTAGTAAACGCTCAAGCACTAGCTGGATTATTTGAGTTATTTGCCGACAATGTTAAATGTGTCGTTCTAAATGCTTGCTATTCAGAGATTCAAGCTAGAGCGATCGCACAACATATTGATTATGTAATCGGCATGAGCCAAGAAATTGGCGATCAAGCAGCAATAGAATTTGCCGTTGGGTTTTATGATGCTCTGGGAGCAGGAAGAACAATTGAATTTGCATATAAACTAGGTTGTAACCTAATTCGTATAGCAGGGATTTCTGAAGAACTGACGCCTAAATTGTTCTTGAAAAACCAGTTGAATGAGACTTCATCCAGTTCTGATAGACAAAATTTTGGTGAAAGGGCAACTGTTGAAAATGCACGCTCTAATAATGTTACCATCCAGAAAGGACTACAGGTTTTTCAGTTTGAGGTTATCAGAGTAAATGCCCAGGGAAGGGAAATTGAGCGACTAAAACGCGATGCTCAATACTTCACAGAAAACCTGGGCAACAATGTCACCCTAGAAATGGTTGCCATTCCTGGAGGAAAATTCCTCATGGGTTCACCGATAACTGAAGCGGAGCGTTCCGACTCAGAAAGCCCCCAACATGAAGTAACAATTCTCCCCTTCTTCATGGGTAAGTATCCTATCACTCAGGCACAATGGCGGATTGTGGCGGCGCTCTCACAAATAAATCGGAAACTTGAACCGGATCCATCATACTTTAAAGGCGATAATCTACCAGTAGAGCAAATTTCTTGGTATCAAGCGATAGAGTTTTGTGATAGAATATCAGAGCATACGAAACAACACTTCCGGCTTCCTAGCGAAGCAGAGTGGGAGTATGCTTGCCGTGCGGGCACCACAACCCCTTTCCACTTCGGCGAAACAATTACGCCAGAGTTAGCAAACTACAACGGTAATCGTACATATGGCTCTGCTCCTAAAGGAGAGGATCGTGGGGAAACAACACCAGTTGGCAGCTTTAATGTTGCGAATTCATTTGGGTTGTACGATATGCACGGTAATGTTTGGGAATGGTGTGCTGACCAGTGGCATAGAAATTATGAAGGCGCTCCTACAGAAGGTAGCGCTTGGATTGATAACGATAGAAGCACAAAAGATATGACGCTGCGGGGCGGTTCCTGGTTACTCATTCCTAAGAACTGCCGTTCCGCGTCTCGCCTCAACGACCTTAGGGCGGAGCGCGACTTCTTCAACATCATTGTTGGTTTTCGTGTTGTCTGCGCCGTTGGGAGGACTTAATCCTTTACACTCTTACGCTTTAGCCCTCTACGGTTTTTATTTTTCCTACCCCCCGCCGAAGGCGGTCGATATTTTTTTATATTTGGCACGACTATCAATAGTATCCAAGAAGTGGTAGATTTTGTCAAGTGGGTTGTGCAGACTCAAATTTTTTTTTGCCCAAATGCAAGATTTACCGATTATTCAAAAAACCTATGACCTAATTAAATGGTACGTGGTTTCTCTTCAAGGCGCGATACGGATGTGCGCCGTGGCCGCAGGCATCGCATCTCTAGTGTAATTTTAGGAGTCGCTCCAGGGCAAGCTTTCACCTCTAACAACTTCCTGAGTCCCCCAAGCTGATACTTTTGTAACCAACGTGTTACAGTTGATCCATCTCTACCCAATCTGCGGCTCAATTCTTGATGCTGTGTCACTTGTTCTGTTTTTATCCACCACAACAAAAGCAACCGTTCTTTTTCTATAGCTGTACGAGTCGTCTTAAGACTTTTAGACTTTTGGACAAATATTCAGCACTCTCATTGATTTCTAGGTGAAAAGGACGTGCCATTGTTTGTTTATGGTCTTGAATCTTGAATCTTTCCTACTCTCTATTCTACAGTTCTATGCAGCCTCATATATAATTAGTATTAGCTAGCTTGCAATAACACATAAAGCAGCCGTAGACCGACAAGTTTTATGTGAACTCTTACTAGCTGTTCAGAGGAGCAAGGGTTAAACCAAATCTTCCAGTAGGGCTGTAATTTTCCCTTGTGCTTTAGCTCTATTGTCATCATAAATCATCAGCGTATTAAGATTTGCATGGCGCGAAAGTTTTTGCACACTTCTGACATCTCCCCCAGTCACATCCAGTGCCGCAGTCACTGATGAATGTCTAATTTTATGGGGACTAATGGTTTTGGAAATACCAGCATCTTTTGCCATCGCCACGACAATTTTCCGAATTGCATCTCCTGTCAACCGATGTCCGTAGTTTGGTCGTAGCGAAGTAAACAAAGGTTGTTTGATATCGAGTTCTTTTCGACAAAGCAACCAATCTTGAATCGCCCGACAAGTTTTGGGTTGTAAGTCAACATTTTCTTTTTGAGTTCCTCTCCCCTTTCCCAAGATACTCAAAACCCGCGACTCTAAATCCAAGTCTTCAATATTGCACTGCGAAACTTCTTCTCGTCGCAAGGCATTTGCCCATAGTAGTCTCAGCAGCGCATAATCGCGCTTACCTTTTAATGTCTCCCTATCTGGCATCGCCAATATTTTTTTGAAAGCATCAGGGGTAATACCTGTCGTATCTCGGTAAGGTTTGACTTTCTCACTTTTGATATCGGCTAAAGTCCAATCACACTTGCCTACCTTATATGCATAGTTCACAAGTGATTTAACTGCTGCTATAGCACGGTTTACACTTGCTTCCTTTAACCCCGAGTCCATCAATTCTGCCTTATATCGCAGCACGACAGTGGTAGCAGAATGCCTGTCCATTTCTAAAAATTGCCAGACCAAGGTAGGTGTTGGCTCCCGATCGCACACCGCCAGAAAAAATTTCTTCAACTCTTTGGCATACTCGCGCCTGGTTCCCTTGTTGCGCTTGCCCACCAACCACTCTTCGTGCAAGTTACGATCGCCACCAATAGCAAAGGGGTTATCTGACATATTAACTATCGAAAATAATCATTTTCGATAGTTAGTTTAGCATGGGATGAGGGGGAAACGCTTAACTGGTGGTTATAGGGCGATGCGGGAGTATCCGAGCATGCAGTTTCTTGTGTGGCATTGCTGAGCGATCGCTTCGGCGAATACCACTAGCCGCAGAGCGTCTACACGAATCGTGACCCGGCTATCAAAAATTTATCGAAATTGATAACATCTATCTGGAATCGTATCTTGTCCATTTGTATGTTGGTATGAATACTGTTTCAATGCAGCTAAAAGTTATGCCTACTTTGTATCGCTCGTAACTTAAATTTCCAGCAAGATGTATGAATTTATCTGGTCAACAACGTAAAAACTTATCAGCAGCTTTAAATGATGCTTTTCGTGACAAGGCGTCGCTAGAGCAAATGTTAGCGTTTGAGTTAGATAAAAATTTAGACGCGATAGCTGGTGGTAATAGTTTACAAGATATTGTATTCAATTTAATCAAAATAGCTTCAGCTCAGGGCTGGGTTGAAGATTTAGTTCGTGCTGCTATTGATTCCAACCCTGGAAATCCACAATTGAAGATTATTGCTGAACAACTGTTGCCAAATCACAACACAGAGGCACATAAAGTGTCCTCGCCTAACATTCCCTCACAGCAAAGTGTTGAGACACAACAAATATTGATTTTAGCAGCGATTCCCCAAGGTCTACGTTTGGATAAAGAAATTCGGGATATAGTTGAAGCGATTAGACGGGCAGTCAAACGAGATAAGTGGGAAATTCAACTCAGAACTGCTGTACGTCCTCAAGATATTCGTAGAGCCTTGGCAGAAGAGCAACCATCTATTGTGCATTTTTGTGGACATGGCATGGAAGATGGCAGCTTGGTGTTAGAGGATGAAGAGGGAAATCACAAAGCTGTATCACCATTCGTATTAGCGGCATTATTTAAGCTACACGCAAATCATGTTAAGTGTGTGTTACTTAATGCCTGTTATTCTTCTAAATCGGCAGTGGCTATTAGCCAACATATTGATTATACTATCGGCATGAATCAGCCGATTGGTGACAAAGGAGCTATTGTATTTGCTATTGGGTTTTATGATGGACTAGGGTACGAAAATGCAGAGAGTCTTGATATTATTCAGAGAGCTTTTGATGAAGGATTAGTTGCTCTTCAAATGGAAGATGCTTCATTGTTGCAGATACCAGTTTTGAAAAGAAAAGCTGAATGGAATGAGAATCCAATACCAGAAGCGATGACAAGTCTAGATTTTGAAAGCTCGATTGTCGGAAATCATCTACATAACTCGTATCCAATGCAACTAGAATATCCTGACGGCTCTGTACCATTGCTCTCACCTTTTTATATAGAACGAGATAGTATTACATCTGTTTACGAAACACTCTTGAAGTCTGGTTCTTTAATTCGGATTAAAGCCCCGAAACTGATGGGGAAAACTTCTTTATTAACTAGACTTTTAGCAGAAGCTACTCAACAGAACTTCCAATCAGTTTATTTAGACTTGCGTGGAATAGACAAAGCAATTTTAACAAATCTTGATAATTTTTTACGTTGGTTTTGTGTCAGGGTGAGTGATGAGCTAAACCTGGAGAATCAAGTCTCCTTAGCATGGAATTCAATTCTCGGTAGCAATGATAATTGTACAGCTTATTTTAAAAAGTATATTTTAGGTAAAATTAATCAACCTGTAGTTTTAGGTTTAGATGAAGTAGACAGATTATTTAGTTACAGTGAAGTGGTGGAAGACTTTTTAGGACTGTTACGTTCTTGGCATGAGAAAGGGAAAACTTCTGATGTTTGGAAAAAACTACATTTAGTTCTAGCACATTCGACAGAAGTCTACATCCCTTTAGATGTCCACCAATCTCCCTTTAATGCTGGATTACCTGTAGAGCTTGAGGAGTTTAATCAGCAGCAAACTAGAGAATTGGTGAAAAAACATGGAATTCAAGATGCCGATGCTGTTTTAGAAGGATTAAGGGCAATGGTGGGAGGGCATCCCTATCTGTTACGGTTAGCTATGTATGAAATTGCAGTCGGGAAAGTCACTCTCAAAAGTTTATTACAATCGGCGACAACAGAAGCAGGGATTTACAATCATCACTTACGTTCTTTGTTGGGAGTTTTACAAACTTTCCCGGAACTACAAACAAGTTTTAAACGAATCGTTAATTCAAATGTAGAGGTAGAATTAGATCCAATACTTATTTATAAATTACACAGTTTGGGCTTGGTGCAAAAACAGAATAATCATGTTACACCTCGTTGCCAACTTTACCGTGAGTATTTTCGCCGAGTGTTATGAGAAGGAGTCAGGTGTCAGAAGTCAGGTGTCAGAAGTCAGGTGTCAGGAGTTAGGAGTTAGGAGTTAGGAGTCAGGTGTCAGGAGTTAGGAGTTAGGAGTTAGGTGTCAGAATAACCTTATGAATGAATTTGGGGGTTTCGGTAAAGTTGCTTCAGTAGTCTTTTTCTCCACGGATAAATCCGGGGGCTTTAAACCACGATTCATTCACCCTTCGGGTTCAGCAGTCGCTCATGGGGGGAAACCCCCAAGACCGCGCTGCTTCACCAGTCGCACAGCAGTTATTCTGACTCCTGGCTCCTGGCTCCTGGCTCCTGAATTCTTCTTTTATAAGGAGCTTTAATCATGGTGACTAGTAGTTCCAACTTCTATCAACTCGGTGCCAGTCTCCCTGTTGATGCTCAGAGTTATGTACGGCGACTTGCAGATGAAGAGTTTTATCAAAAATTACGAGCTGGGAAATTTTGTTATGTGCTGAATTCCCGGCAGATGGGTAAATCTAGCTTACGAGTGCAGACGATGCAACGGTTGCAATCAGAAGGAACTGTCTGTGCGGCTTTAGACTTGACAGGGATTGGTAAGTACAAGGTAACACTTTCGCAGTGGTATGGAGGCATTGTTTACGGTTTAGTAGAAAGTTGTCAGTTGGAAGATAAATTTGATTTTGATTGGCAGACTTGGTGGCAAAAAAAACAATCAATATTAGATCCAGTCACATGCTTGAGATTGTTTATCGAAGAAGTGTTACTAGAAAAAATTCAGCAACCAATCGTCATCTTTGTTGATGAAATTGATAGGGTACTGAGTCAGGATTTTTCTCTGGATGATTTTTTTGCTTTAATTCGCTTCTTTCAAAATCAACGAGTTGATAATCCGATTTTTGAGCGGTTGACTTTTGCTTTGTTGGGGGTGGCGACTCCCAGTGATTTAATTACTGATAAAACTCAAACACCTTTTAATATCGGAGAAGGAATTGAACTGCATGGATTCAGTCTTGAAGAAGCCAAACCACTGATTAAAGGATTAGAGGGCAACGTATCTAATCCCCAACAAGTCATGCAGGAAATCTTAGATTGGACAGGTGGACAACCTTTTCTCACTCAAAAGTTGTGTCAGTTTATGGTTGAGGAGTCTCTTAAGGATAATCCGCGTTCTGTTGGGGAGGTAGTAAGAGCAAGGATTATTGAAAACTGGGAGTCTCAGGATGATCCAGAACATTTACGAACGATACGCGATCGCATCCTTTCTCATGGGCAACGAGCAAGTTATCTGCTGGAATTATATCAGCTTCTTCGACACTCAGGAGAAATAACTAGCAATAATAGTATTGAAGTCAGCGAATTGCAGTTATCGGGATTAGTTATCAAAAGACAAGAAAAGTTAAGAGTTTACAACCACATTTATCAACAAATATTTGACGATAATTGGATTGAAAGTCAATTAAAGAGTCTGCGTCCATATTCAGAAAATTTCCGTGTTTGGGTAGATTCTGGAGGAACTGACGAATCACGATTATTACGGGGCAAGGCATTACTTGAAGCCATTGAATGGGCACAGGGAAAAACTTTAAGTTATCAAGATAAACAGTATTTAGCTGCTAGTAGTGAGAAAGAAATTCAAGAGAAAATCGCTGTAGAGAAACAGTCAGCTGCTTTGGAGAGAGAAAGGAAAGACAAGGAGGCAGCAGAATCTAGAAATAAAATGCTCAAAGAAGCTAATAAAAAAGCTCAACGACGAATTAGTATTGGAGTGATGGTTGTTATTACTGCTGTTACAGGAGCAGTAACTGTAGGGTTATTATCCAAAAGGCAACTTGATGAAACTTTTGAAGAAGTTGAAGCTGTTAAGCAATTAAATAAACTAGCCGGAGAATTAGAAAATCAGAAGTCCTCTAATTCAGGTTATAACGAAGCTCTAAGGCTATCTGCCTTATCTTTTAATATTGATAATCATTCATTAAAACAAGCACTGGTATTTGCTGCTCAATCCCAAGCATATCAACAGTTGAAAAAAATAAAAGAAGCTGAACAGAAAATTGAAAAAAGCGAGACAAATTTACAAATGGCGGAAGAAGGGAAAAAACTTAAAGAAACAGACTTACTACAGATTCAAGTATTATTCTACAAAATTCAAGGCAGTTTTTTAGCTCAAAAAAATAAACCTGAGCAAGCTATTGAAGCTGATAAGAAAGCATTTAATATTTTAAAGAAACATCCAAAGGAAACTGACTTTACCAAAAATCAGTTCATTACAGGCGGAAATATCACTTCTATTCATCGAGATTTAATTCAACTCCTCTCTAAAAATAATACAGAATCAGATTTGAGAAAACAGGTTGAACAATCTCTTACCAAACATTTATATACTCAACTTGAAGATTATTTGAAGAATAAAAAATGGCAAGAAGCTGATTACCAAACAAGCCAACTCATGCTCAATATTGCTAAAAGAGAAGAATATTTGGATGAAAACAGTATTGAGAGTTTTTCTTGTCCAGATTTGCGAAGAATAGACAACCTTTGGTTCAATTCAGACAAACGTTTTGGTTTTCGTGTACAAAAGGAAATATGGATACGGACTGGAAATCGACTGGGTATAAAACCAGACGATTTTAATAATTTGGATATAACAAACTATTTACGGTTTGCTAAGGCAGTAGGATGGTATGATGACAAGGTAAGGGAGAATGGAGAAAGAAGTAGAGGAGACGCATGGGTGAGTAGTTACAAAGAACTACTGGAGGGTATAAAAAAGAACCCTAAAAGAAGGGGTACTTTACCAGGTTTCCAGCCAAGGGATCGAGCCAGCGATGCTACCTATTCCCTACCTCTTTTAGCCAGCGATGCCTACCTCTTCGATCCCACCTTCCAAAAAACCTCTTTTTTTCTCGCGCTGCGACTTGTAAAGTGTAATCTATAAGCGTTTACGACTTTTATAAAGATTTATTACTTCTCCCAAAACCACGAATTCATCAGCATTCCACAAATCGAATACCTGGCACCGGGCTGGGAAAACAGTTCGCCTTAATAAATTTCTCCGCTACATCATGTACCTCAGTACTTTCCGTCACCCTCTGTTTGTCCCACGGTAAACTCATTTGTCCTGGAGACTTTTTTATTTTGTTTTTAGTTTTTAATAGTGATGGCAAAAAGCTACTACCCCAAAAATTCCTTTTCTCCGGCTTCGCCTGTGGTCGATATTTTTGACAAAATCTACGATACTTTGCCGCACACTCTTCTAATGTCCGACCCAGTTGCAAAAACGCCGGATGCCATTGGGTGATGCCGTCATTACTCAACCGATCATGAGTTCCATAATTACTAAAGTCATAAAAGAATCCTTGCTGCATAGAAGCAGCCTTCGGATTGGCGTGAATGTACCGCAGTGTGTTTAATGCTCTCCTATAATCAGTTTTCTCAAACCCACTGCTGTGATATCTTTTCTCCCAAAAATGACCACTACGGTTGAGCATCCGGTTGAAGTACATGGCGGTGTACCAATTTAGCCAGTGCATGATTTTGGGAAGGTCTTCTGGTTGATTTGGTTCAATTAGGTAATGAACATGATTTGACATTATGCACAATGCATAGAGCTTAAACTTAAATTTGTCCTGTGCTTTTTTAATTGCGTAAAGAAAAACCTCTCGGGATTCATGACTGCTCAGTTTAAACTCTCGGTTGTTGCAGCGTACAGTTATGTGGTAGCAGTAATTGGGTTTTAGTTGTCGTTGTGGGCGTGGCATATAGGAACATCTAACAAAGTGCTTTTGACACAAATATGTTACTAATGAATGTCCTCACCCACGCTACACAACTTGTATTTTACTGTTAAGCAGCGGTTTGTACCGTGTCAGTAAAGATTAAACCTTGCCACCATACTTGTACATTAAACCGCCATATCTCTTTGACGCAGCCAGAGTTAGGTTTATAAAACTTACTTTCAATTGCTTTAAACTCTTCCTCTGTTTCCTGAGTTCTTTTAATCCGCACACCATCATACACATAACCTTGTATAGATTCTCTTGGCGAGGGAGAATATTCTATAGGGCTTTTGTAAACATCCAATAAGTGATGCTTAAACCTAACATCAAGTACAAATTCATTCCTTTCTTCAGAACCTTCGTCATCATGGAAGTAAAAGAAATCAAGAAATGGTAAATGTTGAGCACCATCTTGATAGTATTGAATCTCATATCTCCAAAGTGTAGTTCTTTGTTCAATCATTACTTTACCCTCTTGATATGACAAATAAATAAAGGCGTACCCTCAGTGGGATTAATTCTTTCGACACCTCCAAGATTATCTGAAGTTTCACGTGGTTGATTTATCGGTGTACATTCAGCAATCCATTCTCCTCCTAATTGCTCTGCGGCAGCTCTTGCTCTTTGTTCACACTTAGCCCTGCTCACGACACCAGGAATCCTGATTAATGTCCCAACAGGGTAAGGGTCATTATTACTTGTATTTGCGTGAACAAAACTAGATGGAGCTACCCTACTCCTGACCCTATGGTGATGTCGGTCTTGATAAATATACCAAATTATACCCCCTACAGCTACAGTACCGATAAAAATTAGCCCAACCGGGGTGCTGACCAAAGGCAATGCTAGTACTGGCACAGGTTGAGCAATAGTAGGTTTTACTGTACTACAGCAGAGAAC
This sequence comes from Rhizonema sp. PD37, assembly GCA_029379215.1. Classification (GTDB taxonomy): domain Bacteria; phylum Cyanobacteriota; class Cyanobacteriia; order Cyanobacteriales; family Nostocaceae; genus Rhizonema. The sequence goes on along the minus strand of JAQYWO010000084.1, from coordinate 17,114 downwards.
AACAGCAAAAGTGATGCAAATTGTTTTTTTCTTAAACATATGATTCCCTCCTTGACGGCATACTAGGCTTGGGTGGAATTATTACCCCACGCAAGAGCGAAAAGTGTTGATTAGCTTGTTGCTGCACCATCGCACTAACATGCGCCTTTAAATTGTTGAGAGCATGGTGACCTTGACTTGACTTGCTAGTTGAGAGTACTTCTTAAGGATTGCGATCGCGCTATAACGCAATCCGCTACGTCTGTGCAGAGGTGATCTGGGGAGTAAAGAGAGACAATTAGTTTAAACCCAAGAATTGCCTCTTCACGTACAGTGATTACCTCTGCCGAGAGCGAGTAAATTTCCTAATCGAACTATTAAGTCTTCTTCAATTTCACGTGAAGCTCGCGGGACAGAAGATTCTGTCCTCATCGACTTTACCAGCAACAAGTAGTCCTGCTACTGCTAAGATTAATAACTGGGCTTGATAAGCCGTCTCGCAGCGTGGACGAGCATCACTTTCACACGGTTGCGCTACCCATTTGCCATCTAAAAAAGCGTGGTAAAAAGTGCCGAGTAATTCCCCGCTTTTCCATACACGGTAGAGTAAACCGAAATCTGGATCTGAAACTGAATCGACTTCAATATCTTCTGAAAAGGATTCAATTTTGGTATGGTCTGCTACAGCATTTTGGTGCTTGCAGGTAACCTTTCTAAAATGGCAATCCCCGCACTCACATCGCTCCTTAGGGTCTGGGTGATTGGGCTGTACAATGTAATGACAACCATTTTGTATATTGCGAACAACAAATTTATCATCCCATCGTTCGAGAACAACGATATCTGCACTTCTTTTTTGTCTGAGTTGTACTGCTTCAATAAGTGCTGCAGCCGCTTCATAAGGAGTGCTATATTTGGCTATGACTTGACCATAACTATGCGTCCACAAACCGTCTTCTAGCATTCTGATGATACCGTACTTAACATCGCCGTTCCAAACCTCGTAGGCGGCAGATGCTTCTGTAGCTGGTTTAAAAATCAGCGAACCTGAGTGAACGGTTGTTGCTCCCAATTTCTGGTCACGCACGACAGAATCGAATGCAAAGCCTTGACCTTGATGAGTGCCGTCGCTGAACGGCTGATATGAGGGACAATCTGTATAAGTCTTTGGTCGTTCAACAACTGTAGCAACAATTACTTTCTCAATTTGTGCTAATTGGTGTACAAGAATTGTCTGTACCCAGTTGGCTTTAATGCGTTTGTCGGTGACGACAAGGGTGCAGCCAATCTGGATATAAACATCTTTGAGTTGGCTAACACTCTTGATGTTTAGGTCAGATTCGGTAAAATGGTACATAGATTAGATCCTTGTCAAGCGAGGATTTCGCAAAAGGCGATCGCAAACTTTCCACGGGAAGCGATTGCCCTTTTGTTTTTAAACTGTTACTCTATTGTAATTACGAGTTAATACATAGTCAACACTGTTATTACAAAATTCTCAGAATTATTGTAAAAAGGAGAAAAGAGTTGTTATTACAGTTGTCAGCACTCAAAGAAAGGGTTTTATGCCTAAGAAGCCATCAGAAGAAAAACTAAACACTCAAATAATCGTTAGGGTAGACGACCAAACCAAAAAAGATTTCATGAATAGAGTTCAGACAGAAGGCAAATCAGCCTCAGAAGTAATCAAAGCATTTATTCACTCATACTTGGCTCAAGAATCAAGGGAAACGCCAGATTTGCTTCGGATGCAATCTGAACTTGAGAATTTAAAGCATGAATTTTCTCAGTTTCAAAATGAAGTCATGGGAAAATTAATCGCCTGAGAGCAGAAAACGAAGCCCTCAGGCGATGGCGCGACAACATAATTCGGTCAGATCCAACCGTTAAACCCAGAAACCCGTCAAGCAATTGACGGGTTCAATTTTAGAAAGGGGATTGACTATTACAGATAACAACGTTATTACTCTGTATATACTCTGTTACTCTATAATGAAAAGGAGGTAATGCAGTAATCGACAGCATCTTGGTTAAAAATTTCCTGCTGTAAGCTCTCATACTTAAGAGCAGAAGCCGTCAAAGCAAAGCCCCCAGTGATTGTTTTCCAGGCAGACACTAGAGGCAGTTTCACGAACCACCTTGTAGTTCATGACTATCCAAACAATAATACCAGATTCCTCTGCACCATGCATGGGGGCGGCAGCTTTTGGGGGGAAACTTCCCCCCAAAAGCTGCCCTGCAAATTTCCCACGTGTTTATAGGCGATTCTTCACTACACGAAAATGCTTTAAGCGCCCACACCTTATAACTAAGTACCGAATGCAATACTTTTGGTGCAGTACTTCGCTTACCCTAAGACTTGGCCATTACATACCCCTATCACGAGGCGGCAGCAACAAAATCAAAAACCTACGCCTCTGTTGCCTGGGCTGCAAGAACGGGCGGGGGAATGCATTATCTGGAAAGGTTGAACGATGATTGCGATTCCCCAGACAGAATTTGACGATGATTCCCCAAGAGGCGTGACTCTAGAATGGATTCAAAGCCTACCACCAGAACTGAAAGACGCCGCACTCTACAGGCTTTGCAAGGCAATTGAATGCAAACCAACACTGGTTGAGTCGTTTACTTTAACCCAAGTGATTTACCGCACGATTTCGGGCGGAACCTTCACTGAGTCAGCAGACAATGTTGCTCAGAGAACTGGGTGTGACAGAAAAACTATTCTGAAGGGATTGTCTATTGCGAAAGAGCAGAATATTCTTGAAGAGAACAAGCGACCAGGCACCAGTAGCGAGTATTGGTTTAAACCCGTTGAGGAATGGCTTTCAGCCCCGGTAGTCCGTATTAAGGACATCCGTACAAAGAAAATAATTGAGTTTCCTAAAATACAAGATACTGAGGAAGTTGAAACTGAACAGCAACTAGCTAGCGAAGTCTGCGGGACAGAAGATTCTATCCCGCGAGCTTCGCGCAACGATGAGGTAGTCCGCGAGATGGACGACCACCAGACGGAAACAAACAGTGTTGTTGTTATTAATAAATTAATTAAAGAACAACAACAACAAGTTGTAGTCCCTATTACGGACACCCCCTCAATTTGGCGTAGCTTGCCCTCGGGGAATCGATATGCTCAAATTCCTCCTATTTATGACCAGGATACTGGAGTGGAAATTCAGCGGCAGATGGATGAAGAGGGATTGACGGCACAGAAAGTTATGGGACGTGCGATCGCCTTCAGTAAAGTCCCCCTTCTCGTTTTAGAAGCACTGGCAAGCGTTGGGAATCGGTTACTCAATGTGTGCTCTCAAACTAAATCTGAACTTCTCAAAGACGAAAATAAACCCAATTCAGAAGATACTGAAGTGGTAGTATCACTGCAGCTTTCCAAGACTTTAACAGCAATGGGTGTGATTTTGACAACGGAGCAAACGCGTCATTGCCTAACCGAGTATGGGGAAGACGCAATGCTAGACGCTGCTGTTCAATTGAGAAAATCTGGCTTGCTTGAAAGTCAGCATGATATTGAAGGTTATTTTCTGAACTACTTGCAGAATTCTGTTAAAGGTGTACCCGTTGAAGTAAAGCGACTTTCGGTTGTAGCTCCTAGAAAACCAGGTATGACTGCGATTAAGAGCATTACTTCAAAGGAGGCTGCCCCATTTCCCACCGAAATCATGGTTCTTCTGAAGAATGCTGAGATTCATTTGGTCCCAGCGAAGGCGGAGAAATTGTGGGCAGCGCATTCGGAGAAGTTTGTAGATGCGATCGCTTATGTAGATCAAAAGACTAAAGAGGGTAAAGTTGCTAACCGTGAGGGGTACTTCGTGAAATGCCTTGAGGAAGGTTGGTTAGTCAAAAAGACGGAACCTGAAAAGCGAAATCCTTCTTGTCTTACGCTTGAACAGCAACAATGGTACGAGTGGGCTTGTATGACTGGAATCTGTGTTAATACTCCAGTCAAAGATTTGCCTACCTTGATGGGGGTTTTGGCAGTGTTAATCCCAATTAAAGACAGGCGACAATTCGATCCACCATATGACTTGGTAGCGATTGATACGGCGATGCGGGAGTATCCAATGCAAATGTAACAATTAGGTACATCGTACACTCTTCAATAATTTTTAACACTCTAACTGAATAGTCATGAGTGAAAGCTTACTTCGTAAAGGTATAAAATGTGAAAGAATTCCTCTTGCCTCTTAATCAATTTTTGCTATGGGAATGTGAAAAGTTACGGTGAAGTGGCTTTGTTAAAAAATAATCTTTTAAAGAAAAATAAAAAGCAATATTATAGTCTTTGACGTTAAAAAATTTTTAGGCAAGGACTAAGATAATGACAAATACTACTGATGCATTAACTGGAGCTAAAACTACTCAGGATCAATTAGGAGCTACCACCTTAACATTTAAGGAAGATGGAATTGAATCAACTTTTAAGATTATTGAAGTCGGAACCCCTGGAGTCACTGAAGTCGGAGATGGTTTGAGTTATAAAGCAAATCTGATCAACTCTAACAATGTTTTGGTGGGTACTAAGGACATCAGTTTTGTATTTACTAAGCAACAAAAAAATGGTGACTTCATTGCATTTGTAAAGGAAACTGTCTCTCTGCCCGGTGGCGATATTTTCACACAAGGCTCAATCAATGCGAATAAACTTGAAGATCTTATACCCCAAAGGATTGATATCGTCGGTGGCACTGGGATCTATGCTAATGCACAGGGCAAGGAGACAATTACGCAGTTAGATCGTAATGTAGAAGACGTGGCTAACATCAGTTTAAAAATTGTTTAGGCGTCTCTTCGACGAGGGTAGGACCGGAGCAGCTTCAGCATAGCTGCCTTGTCCTGACGGACACGCTTATAGTCTATATGTAATAGCTGTACAAGTGGTCTAGAGCGTATTCTTTCTCTTCTACAGGGTACTGTCCTAACTCTTCCTCTAGCCTTCGCTCTACCTCTGTACAAACTTCCTTGCCGTCTAACTTATCAATTCCAAACTCGTCACATACCTCACCTACTATCCGGTCCACAATAGCTTCAATGTCTTCTTGAGTTAAGTTGTTAACCATTTTCCATTCCTCCTAGTCCTAGTATCGAGTAGTTAGCTTGAATGCCTGGTACGTCTGTAATGACCCTCATTTGCCTGTTTCAGGGTCCATCTGCTCATTTACTGCCTCTTGTCTCATAATGTTCTCTACTCGTTCCCTTAACATTGGGTCGGTCCAGATAGCTAGTTTGATAGCTTGGCGTATAAAGTCAGCTTGGGTACTGCCCTTTTAAGCCAGTTGAGGAATGGCTTTCAGAGCCCTTATGGGTGACGCTCGTTCCGACGGTAACTCCTAATAAACTAAATATGACAGCGGTTAAGAGCATTGCGAATGGTACAGCTGCTCCATTTCCAACTGAAATTATGCTCCTGTTGAAAAACCCTCTCGATTCATTTAGTGCAAGCGTTGGCAGAAAGGTTGTGGGCGGCATATTCGGAGAAGTTTGCAGAAGCTTTAGCCTATGTGGACTTGAAAGCGAAGGAAGGTAAAGTTACTAACCGTGAGGGGTACGAGCGTGAAATGTCTTGAGAACAGCAAAGCTTTATCTTCAGTAGTTTATATGTGCTTAAAGTTACTTATATTTTCTGATGATTACGACCAACAAGGGATGACTTGGCGCATTCAAATCTTGACTTGTTTTCCGGTTTTTACAAAGCACTGGTAGATGAAGAATTAGAATGAATAGTCCATTTTTCTGGATGTGAAGCCATCATTACTAATTGACTTAATATTTCTTCGCAACGCTTATCCAATTCTAAAGCTTTTTCTGAACTTATATAACGATATCGCAAAGAAATTTCAATCCAGGTTTGAGGTTCTGCTACTTCACGAGCTGCATCATTAAGCTTACTTACAAATGCCCCAGAGTATCTTCGTTTTCTCCACGCTTTCAATTGTTTGCTGCCACAGAACGCGACGAGCGTCGTATCTGGTGAAGCAGCGCGGTCTTGGGGGTTTCCCCCATGAGCGACTGCTGAACCCGCAGGGTCTGTTAAAGAGAAACGTTCCTCCTCCCTTGAAAGATTTTGTTACCTCAAAAATTATCATTGCTACATCCATTGCATTCTGCCATACCCTTAACTCTTTGAATGAGCGGATGTTTGCCATAGAATTATTTAGCCTCAATCATGGGACAGTAATTATCTTATTCTTTCATAAATAAGTGTCTCAAATTTTATTGTTGGGTAGATGTTTTGCCTATTTTGGTACAGATGGGATGCAGTAAACTTGTCATAACATCTGTGATAATCTCCTCTCTATTCCATCCACAACTATATATAATTTATTTCTTGGATCTACCTAAAATCTCCTTATTTCTCCTTTTCCCCTCCTTTCTGGGCGTCTCTCCGCGTCACCGCGTCCCCGAGTCCCCGTGTCGCTTGATTTTTACGATTTCAAGCGTGCCATTCGTTTCAACCCCCTCAATTCATGGATGGGATTTTCCTTCTGCCCTCTGCCCCTCTGCCTCTTCAGTGACCTGTTTATCAATTGGCTGCATAGCAAAGGTCTATAGTTAAATTTTTTATAATCTAAATTAGATGTTTTTTTTGCTAGAATTGGTATTTTTAAAAAAACTAACAAGATGAATAAAATGAAGCGAACACTGTTTCATAGGTTTTGGGCGATCGCTAAACTCTACTGGTTTGGGAATGAAAAATGGGGTGCGCTCAGTTTATTTCTGACTATAATCGCGATGATTCTAGTTGCTACCCATATAAATGTCCTGATCAACAATCAAAAGGGGAATGTCCTTGACGCACTTGCTGCAAAGGATGTAAATAAACTCTGGGTAAATATCTGGAAAATGTTGGCTCTATACGTGATTTCAATGGTTATTTGGAGCGGATACAACTACTTACGCAAAAAACTCAGTCTCTATTGGCGAAAGTGGTTAACTAGTCATTTTTTAGATAAATATTTTAGAAATCGGGCTTTTTATGAACTCAGTCAATTTTCGAGAAAAATTGATAATCCAGATCAACGAATCTCTGAAGACATTAACAAGTTTGCTGATGATTATCTAGTCTTCTTTTTTGATATATTATATACCTGTTTACAGGTCATTGCTTTTAGCACTGTACTCTGGGATATTTCACCCACTTTAATGGTGATTTTGCTTATTTATATAGGAAGTGGAACTATAATCACAACTTTGTTATTTGGCAGAAAATTACTTAAACTCAATTTTGAACAACAGAAAAAAGAAGCTAACTTTCGTTTTGGTTTAGTCCGGATCCGAGAAAATGCTGAATCTATTGCCTTTTATCGAGGAGAAACACAGGAATTAAATCAAGTTATGAACCTATTTAATCAAGTATTTATAAATTACAATAAGCTCATCTTTTGGCAAGAATTATTGTTGAATGCTTTTATCAAATTTTATCAGTATAGTCCTTATATTATACCAACAATAATTATTGGTCCTAAAATTTTGTCAGGTTCGTTAGAAATCGGTAAGTTTGCTGAAGCTCAAGGGGCATTTGAAAACCTTTTTACTGCTATGTATGTGATTATCAGGAGATTTCCCGAACTAGTTGGTTTTGCAGCAGGAGTTGAGCGTCTATATGAATTTTATAATTTCCTGCAACAACCAAAGAGAGGAATAAAGAGTGAAAACATTCAGCCTACAACTATTAATACCTTAGAAGATAGCTGTTTAGCACTACAAAACCTGACATTGTATACACCAAACTATCAAAGAATCTTATTGCAGGATGTTTCAGTAAAACTGGAGTCAGGAGAAGGAATCTTAATTGTTGGTGCCAGTGGCTGTGGCAAAAGTTCTCTACTGCGAGCGCTCGCTGGCTTATGGAATTCTGGTAATGGTACAATTATCCGACCCAAACTAGAGGAAATCTTATTTTTACCTCAGCGTCCCTATATGGTTTTGGGCACTCTCCGTAAACAGTTAGTATATCCGCTGGTAAATGATACTATTATTGACCAAGAAATGCATAAAGTATTGCAAGAGGTAAACCTACCTTATTTAGTAGAAAGATTCGGTGGCTTTGATGTTGAACAAGATTGGGCTAATGTGCTTTCTCTCGGAGAACAACAGCGTATCGCTTTTGCCCGTCTCTTAATTTGTAAACCAAAGTATGTGATTTTAGATGAAGCAACTAGTGCTTTGGATATGAAAAATGAGGACAATCTCTATCACCATTTGTTAGGTATGCAGACAACTTTTATTAGCGTCGGTCATCGTCCTACTCTCTTCAAATATCACCATCTAATATTAGAATTATTAGAAGCTGACAACTGGCAAGTCAGGAAAGTCGGCGAAAAATCAATGAATTAATGAATAAAAAGATTCGTAACATATAAAGATTATTTGTAACCGTTCAGGGGGGAAACGGAGGGAATTTGACTGTCATGCTCGCCATGAGTGCCTGAGCCCAAATCAGGTTTAACCCGGATTTCTCACAAGTGATCGCTAGCTCACTTGTGTGATCGCACGGACGACATCCAGGTTTCAAACGGGTTAGCTCCATCTTCCATGTGTTGCAACATTGCGGATAAACGCAATCCTCAACCACCAATCAGATAAGAGTGGTCACACCAATTACATTGTCAGCCAACGCAAGAATGAGGGTTTGGGGCAACTTTTTGGAAATGGCTCAGAGAGCTAAAAAGCGATCGCACTCAGAAGTGTCCATGACTTTAGTTCTTACAAGTTTCTCTCACTCGTGCATAAGTTGATTTTGCTTGCACCTAGTTAAAGAAGGAAAGCAAACAAGTCTGATGAGCGATAATCAGATTTTTGTCAATGTATAAGTTCAAGGAGTCAAAAAGAAAGGCAAAGGGCAGCTATGACATAGATTTGGCGTAGACGCAAAGGGCGCGGTGAAGCAGCGCCCTTGAGGCGTTTTTCCACGCCCAGGCGACTGTGTTAGCGCAGCAGTAGCAAGTCCTGGAGCGTCAGAGCTCGCTCTTTGCTGCAGATGAAGGCTGGAACCCTGGTAATTGGGGTGATACTTATTACTCATAAACTAGAAATGAGCCAAATTTCAGATGATCTTCCTATCGCCCAATGGATATTTGATGGGCAAAAACAAAATGCAATTTATTTGATTGTGGTATGGGATGCTCTAGATGGAATCTACAAGCCCGTTTATGTAAAGGCAGATGAAAATTTGTCACAAAAAAGAAGAGAATACGAAATAGGCAGCTACAGTGTTTTGACTTACTTCACATTGTAAAAGTTGACCATTTTGTTATTTTTGCTATGCCTGTACCCAATTGAGCGCCTTTGGAAGCCTTCTATGATGGTCATCAGTTTTACTAACAAATAATGGTTTACTTAAAAATACCTTTTTTCCTTTGATATTAAGACTTTAATTCCCCTCCGGCTCTTAAAATAAGCGAACGCACAGTGATTAATAACCCATGATAGAAACCATCAATCAGTCTCAAGAAACGGCAATTCTGGGCAAGGTAAGCGCAAGAAAAAATGAACGATAATGTGTTATCGGCATGAAGCACTCGCAAGGACTGTCATCATATAGTCATTGTTCATTGCTGCTAATTTTGCTTTTTGCCTGAGACTCCGTTTGGAATTCGTCTCTTGATTGAGCAAACTAATCGCCATCCGCCTTAAAAGCGTAAAGTTTTCCGGGCTGTGTCCTCGACGAATGCGGGACGCATCTTCGCAAAAAGTTACATCCAGCACCCAATGGAGTTGATTTTCAATGCCCCAGTGCAATCGAATGGCTCGACCGATACGTTGGGCATCACAGGGCAAAGAGGTCAGGTAAAACTGCACCTCGTGGGTGGTTTTGTTCCAAAGGTGACGTACTCTGACGATCATCACCACCGTTTGCAGTCCAGCCCACTGCTGCTCTTGATAGAGTCCACCCATTTGGCTGACTGGAACTGCCCATAGTTTACGGTTCTCTATGCGATGATGCCCTCCTTCCACACGTTGGTCATAACTGTACTCAATCCCCTCAAACCCATTCGCCTCTGCCGACTTAAACCACTGATTCACCTGCTGATAGAGGGTGGGATGATTTGCCTTGAGGCTTAAGACATAATCAGCTTTGCGCTCTACAATCTGAGCAGCAATGTCGGTTTGGGTTCCCATCGCATCAATGGTAATGATGCATCCATTAATGTCGAGTAATGCTAGTAACGCAGGAATCGCCTTAATTTCATTGGTTTTATCGTTTACCTTGACCTGTCCGAGCATCATGCGATGCTCACTTGCCCAAGCACTCACTAAGTGGAAGGCAGATTGTTGCTGCTCTCGGTCATAGGAACCTCGTATCCGTTTGCCATCAATCGGGATGACCTGTGCGCCAATTTGTTCGACAACGTGATTCACCCATGCTAAAAAACACCCTTGTAGAGATCTTGGGTCAATGCGCTCAAACACTCGTCTATAGGTATCAGCATGGGGCACCCCATGGCGGAGGTCTAAAAATGTGGCTAACCATCGCTCATGACTCACGGCATACAACTCGATATCGTCCTACCCTGTTGCACCCCCAATCACTGCCAGTATGGCAATCAGCACGATGCTCAAGAAGTCATGTGAGCGTCCTTGTTTGCCACGGGGGTCGTCTAATTCTTGAAAATAGGAGAGCCATTGTGCTTGAACGAACTCTAAATCGATGCCAGAGGCTTGAGCACGGATGGGAGATAGAGCCGTTTGAGTTTCTGGAACGAGAGCAAAACCTTTAGCCATGATAGAACCAGGGATGAGAGTGACTTAATCTCCTTTATCACATAAAGGTACTATTTTTCTTGCGCTACCCCTGCAATTCTGGGTAGCTTTCTAGAATTAGTGAAATCTCCTTATGGAGATTTCGCTGCCATTAGTAAGCTTTCCCATTTTCTGAATGATCCAGCTACACTCCAAAAAATTGTGGCATTTCTCAGCCAGACCCCCCAAGGTAAACAAGCTTTTGTAGACCGCCCCAAGCTGGGAAAAATCGATTTACAGCAACTGCATCAATTACCGAACTATACACTGGGTTATGCGTATGCGGATCACATGATCACAAAAGGATTAACTCCACCGCCTGTTAACGAAATTGAAAACGATCCGTTTATGTTTTTGCGTGCTCATATTGGTGAAACTCATGATATCTGGCACGTCGTTACAAGGTGTGATGTTGATAAACCGGGTGAGGTTAAACTAGAAGCTTTTTATACCGCACAGCTAGGTCCAGACCGTTTATTTCTAGCCCTGCTTGCTAAGAATTTGCTCAAAACCGCAATGTACGAAGTCGAACTCTGTGAGCAGATTATAGATGGGTTGACGCAAGGCTGGATGATGGGAAAACGCGCAAAACCGCTGTTTGGCATTGAATGGAACAGATTATGGGAAACACCCTTAGAAGACGTGCAGATATCTTTGAACATTACACCGATTTAGGGGGAACCAAGAAAATATAATTATATAAAATTTAACATTTTCTGAGAAGACAGCTACAGAGATTCCTGCTTCAACATCAAAACTTGCTCTACCAGAGTTGCCTCAAGCAGAGTAGCGGTTTCGACGGGAGCAGGCTTGACAACGGATGTGACCCACCCTAGACTTTGCTACGTTGAGTATATTTATTGCTGCGTTCACGTATCTTTAAATGATATAAAGCGCGCAAAACTCGCAGTCCTTGAGTACTCTACCCAGTAGATTTTGCGGATTTAGTTTAGATGAACGAGAGGACTAATCGTAATAATTATGAATAAAAATATACTAACAGAATCGGAAATAAAACTTATTTTAGAACAAGTCAAAACTGCTTTTCCGTTCTTTACTAGCTGGGAATATAATAACGAAAAAAAATGAGGATTATTTTGGCTTTTCTGTCTGGGGATATCTGGTTATTAACCCTGAAGAATTAATGCCAAGAAGTTTTTTTATAACATTTGATAAAACTCATGAAAACAAGTGGCAAGGATATTTAACAATCGGTCAACATTCCTATCTTTGGTCAAGCGCTGATGTTGGTGATGCCCACCTGCTGGACACAGAGCCAAGTGAGACTTTCAAAAACGGGATAATAAACCCATTTTTAAGGGTAATTATCTTCAAGCGGACATCTGATCGGGTCTACCAATCCCAAGTTCAAGAAGCTTGGCTTTAACATCTGACCATTGTGTACCGCAGTAGTAGTATTTTTTGTCGAGAATGTCTGCAATGTAATAACCTTGTCTGCCACCATTGATGCGGAAAAGCTCAAGGGCAACTTTTTTCAGAGAAGTGCCAAAAGCAGCAAATTCATCTTCAATTGATAGTTCTGGAGCATTAAATAAATTGATGAAGGGTTCATCATGTTTGAACGCCCAGCCATTTCCTCGGCGCTCAATAATTTGATAATAAACCGGACATACAACTACAGTACTGGAATTTGTCATAATTAAACAGCGATACGGCGATAAGCTTTTGCCTGAGGGCATCGCATCCACCAACACTACTGAAGGAGTGCTGTTAATGTGGGAAAACGGGAGCAATGCGACTACACGGCAAGGGTTCAGGACATAATGACCCGGAAACTACTAAACTAATATCAAAGACTCAGTCCAGCCTGTGAACAACACTCCTCAAACACCAGACCAAATTTACCCTGATACTGATAAACGCCTGATTGACACTTGGCTACATAGTTTATCAGAATCTACCCAACGAGGATACAAGCGTTGCGCCAACGAGTTTCTTGAATGGGTAAAAAAACCTCTGGGAGCAGTTACTTTAGCTGACCTTCAAGGCTGGGTTGAAACCTTCACCGACATTGCTCCCCACACTCAACGTTTCAAGATGGCTGCGGTTAAGTCGCTTTTGAATAAGGGGTGTACTATTGGGCTGTTAGATAAAAATGTGAGCCACGGTCTAAGCCACCCCAAAATTAAGGATACCCTCAATGAACGCATCCTGAGTGAAGAAGAGGTGACGGCTATGATCCAGTCACAGATCGATAATAAAAGAAATCAAGCTATCTTACTGTTACTTTACACTGCTGGTTTACGGGTGAATGAATTATGCTCCCTGCGGTGGAAAGATTTATCTCAAAGAATGCCTAGTGGACAATTGACTATATTTGGTAAAGGCGGAAAGACTAGAATTATTTTTTTACCAGAATCGGTGTGGCAGCATGTGTCTAAGTTGAGAAACAATGCCTCGGCTGATGACCCTGTATTTATGTCTAGACAAAAAGATTCTCTTGGTACAGCCCTTGACCAATCTCAGGTGAATCGCATTGTCGCTCAAGCCGCTATTGCCGCAGGTATTAATAAAAAGGTTACTCCTCATTGGTTACGACACGCCCATGCAATCCATTCCCTAAAAAAAGGTGCATCATTACATTTAGTGCAGAAGACCGTTGGACATAGTTCCATCGCTACCACCAGTCGATACCTTCATGCACACCTAGATGATTCTAGTGCCTTGTACTTAGATGTGCTTTCTAATACCACAAAGCAGATCTCTCAACAGTCAATTAATGAGAACCAACAAAAACAGCTACCGACCAAAGTAGAAAAGAACACTTCATTTCTCAAATGTCCTAACTGTAAGTCAAAAGAAATTCAGCAGTCTGGTTTTCAAATCTTAGCTGATGGTTTAAACCACCAGCGTTTTCGTTGCATTAAGTGTGATTATGCGTTTACCCCACTCTTATCAATTCCAACGGACAGAATTTGAGCGAGCGAGCGCGTGAAATTAAGGGGTTGGGAGAGTAAGAGCCAAAAGGGGACTTCCATGATCGATGTATTGCTGATAAAGATATTTTGAAACAGGAAATCGCTGCCTGGGAAAAACGTAGATCCTTAGTAAATATCAGGGAATTTAGCTATGACGACATTAGGGTAAGACCATCGAACAGTAAAGGTTAGGGTTGTACTATAAAAAATAGTAACCTAACGATTACCTGTTAGTAAGGATGCAATTGCACTTTTGTACATTGACAAAACAATGCTCTTTAGTGGGAGAATACCGAAATAGAAAACAACACCAAATTTTTGCACCTACTTGGAGAGTCATATGTCCAAAATGTTTTGGGTACGAAACTTTTTGAACCCTGGCAGTAGTCTTGTTGCAAGTGCATCAATAGCGATAAGCATTTTATCTCTACCCCTGCTAAATTCTTCAAAAGCTTTAGCTGATTCTTATACTTTAGGGACTCCAGTTGAGGTAAATAATGCACTTCAAGATTTAGCTAATAAAGGTATTAGTCCTTCTCAGATTGCATTCGCTCCTAACGGAGGGTGGGTAATCATTTATAAAGGCAATGGTTATATTTCCAACAATCTTCGACAAGATGTCCTTAATAAGCTTTCAGATTTAAATAAACAAAATTTAACTATTGATTCTATTGCGTTCACACCCACTGGAGAGTGGGTAATTATTTACGGCATTTATGGTGACGGTATTGCAACAAGTCAAAATCTACCGCAAGAAGCGGTTACAGCACTTTCAGATATAAGGACAAAAAATAAACTTATCTATGCTATTGCATTTGGTCCGAATGGAAGTTTTGTATTTGTATATGATCGCAATAGTTATTCTGTAAGTAAGAATATTTCACCACAAGTAGTAGCTGACCTCTCATATGTAAAGACGACAAGGAATGAAGCTGTCAATACTGTTGCATTTAGCCCTGATGGAAATTTTATAGTTATTTATGACGGAGATGCTTACTATCCGAGTCAAGGCATTCCAAAAAGTCTGACGGCTAAGATCGACGAAATCGTACAAAACGCAGTCAAAAATGCTTCGGCTTCTAAGATTATTACGAGTGTAGGTTTTACATCTGATAATGGCTGGACGTTACTTTATCATAATGTACTGTAGGATACTTGATTTATCTTTCCTTTTACTTTCTAAAGTTTTGAATAAGCAATGCAAAAGAACGCGATCGCTACATTCAGTGAAGCAGCAGACGAAGATGAGTCAATTCCGACTCCTCTCCCAACACCGTTCGGAGAAGAATTTACTCGTTTTGGCTTGCTTTGTGTGCAGGGATGCAGGGGGAATAGTAATTGTGAATCAGTTCTTTTCTCAAGAACTCTCTTCTCTTCTGCACAGAAAGCTGCTTCAACTCGATGAGGTCGTCGCAGAGGGTCGCGTGTTGCAACCAGCGAATTAAGGCTGTATGTTCTCCAAGTCCTCAAGGAGGCTCTTGTGGGTCGGCGTCCACCCAAACTTGTCGCGGGTGAGAGCGCTGGACGCGGGTTGGTCGAGCGCAAAGATTGGACCGAACGGGCCGAAATCCTCTTCTGGCACCTCCTGGACTGGCAGATCCAAGCGCCGACCGATCACCGTCGCGTCGAGCGCGTGCACGGCCGGCCAGCGCTGGGTCCCGTCACCTGGGTAGCCGGAAACTCCGGTGCGACGCGCGATATCGGTTAATAAACCAGCGAAGCCGCCCTTGCCCTCGTTGTGGACCGTGCGCGGCAACCGAATGGTCGCGCTCCGCACACCGCGTGAAGCCAGATCGAGCAGTGCCAGCTGCGAAAGAACTCGACCACCGACGGGCCCCTCTGTTGGCAGCGGGTCAAGCTCGGTAGAAATGTGACCCGGCACCCAGGGAGTCCCCGATACCGCGACTATTGGGCGATCGCTGCCAGTTAGCTCATTCCCCAGCACCGTCATAGCGGTACTCTCCTCGGCGATGCTCCGTGCGAGCGCTTCGGGCGTTTCGTAGTCGCGACCGAACGCCAAGCTGATCACCCCGTCGGACCGTGCAGCACCCGACCGCAAAACGTCGAGATCTGCCAGCCCTCCCCGCAGCACCTCGGCACCGGCCTGCTTGAGGGTTTGCGTGGAGGCGTCTGAGCGGGCGAGCGCAAGAACGGAGTGACCGTTGCCGAGCAACTCGGCGACGACAGGGGTTCCGATAGTACCGGTGCCGCCGGTGATAAATACACGCATGGGTGAGTCTCCTTATGTATGGTTGATAAAGAAGGCAGAAGGCAGAGGGCAGAGGGCAGAAGGTGGGGATTCTGACCCGACTGAACTCTAGCCACTGAACGGACATTCAATGGGGGTCTTAAACCCTTGTTCCCTCCGCAGATCGGGCAGAGAACAGGAGTCAGAATTCCCTTCTGCCTTCTGCCTCCTGCCCTCTGCCTTTCCTGATAAAGTTCACTCTGGGGTAATGTTGTAGACCTGTAGTTTGGCATCTGAAATTGCAGTCTTTCAGGCAAACATCAATCTCATTAACAACAAATTTAGAACACCTTCGTCCCCGTTTGGGCTACGAAACTGCTAAAGTGGAGTTGGTCTCCACTTTTAATATAGTAACGGGGATAGTCTCCGTTTGCAAGCTCTTTTGCATGGCTATGGAACATTCACAATCTTCAGACCGAAAACTACGGTGTGACGCGCAACGGAATCGCGAGCGCATTCTTAAGGTGGCAAAGCAGGCATTTTCTCAGTACGGCGCAAATGCAAGCCTAGACGAAATCGCTAAGGAGTCCGGTGTCGGTTCGGGCACCTTGTACCGTCACTTCCCGACCCGTGAGAATCTTCTAGCGGCTGTTTATCGGAGTGAAGTAGAAAAGCTGGCAGAGGCGGAACGGCAATTTGCTGAGACACTACCTCCAATCGAAGCGCTGCGAGCCTGGATGCTGTTGTTTGTGGACTACATTGCCGCCAAACAGATCATCGCTCCTGTGTTGAATACCCTGATTGGAGATCCGCATACGGTTTTTGAAGATTCATCCACCCAGGTCTGGACCGCGATCCGGGCGCTGGTGAAACGGGCTCAAGCTCAAGGCGACATCCGCGAAGACCTCGATCCAATCGATCTGCTTCGGGCTCTGATCGGCGTTGCCAATGTAGCATCCACTCCTGATTGGCAGCAAAGCGCCCGACGACTGGTGGATATTCTCATCCTCGGTTCGCGACCAATAAAGTGAGCGGCTGATTAGCCGCAAGCCGAAATCTGGCTGATAAACTTTTACAAGTACACAAAACTCAACTTTTTGATTACTGGCGAGATACCCTTCACATTTTATCTGTTCATGAGCCAGTGCAATCGCCTCCGCCCAGGCGCGGTGTTTTTCTGCCACGCTTCCTCCTCATAAGCTGTTCCACATTTAATTTGCAATAGCAGCATTACCCTTGTTTTTAATTCT
>JAQYWO010000512.1 GCA_029379215.1 Rhizonema sp. PD37 | reverse complement strand
AAACAGAAAGGGACCATATCTAGTTTATGCTTAAACCGCCTTGGCGGTTGCTATAACTGACAGTATTCATCTACAAATTTTACTGTCGGTGCTGGCGGACGAGGTTCAACCATACTCTCTGCTTCGGTTTTCGCGACCACCCCTAATTATACTCCTTCGAGAGTGACAAAAGAGGGTTAAGATGCACGTTTTTCTTCATTTTCTGAAAGCATTACTGTGTAAGCGTTACAAAATATGCATCTTAGGAGTTATATCATTTTTGAAAACGCTCCATGACTTTACCTACACTTAAGGCAACTGCAAATGCTAATAAAGCTAACTCGGTTTTTGATTCAGGAACTACAATTGCATCTTTAGTAAAATATAAAAATCTCGGTTGTCCCAAACCACCACTACCTGCGGGAATGAATGTATCGATAAATGCTCCTGTTTTACCGTTATAGCGCAAGACACTATTAGTCAATATGCTACTCACATACAGGTTTCCATCAGGGCCAAAAGTTGGGTTCGTTGGTCCAGAAAGTCCACCGCTATTATTAGTAACAAAAAAATCAATAAATTCTCCTGTCTTGCCGTTATAGCGTGCAATATTGTTAGTATTAAAGTCAGCAGCATAGAGATTGCCGTCTGGACCAAAAGTTAAGCTTCCCGGTATAGATCCTGGTTGGCTTTGAGCAAAGTTATCAATAAAAGCTCCTGTCTTACTGTCATAACGCTTGATGCTGCCAGTAATAGCACTGTTGAGATATATATTGTTGTCTGGTCCAAATGTCAAACTAAATGGAGCAGCCGGATCTATTTGGTCAGATGAAATAAAAGTGTCAATAAATTCTCCTGTCTTACCGTTATACCGGAAAACGGTATTAGTGTTAAGGTTTACCGTTCCAGCGACATAAAGGTTGCCATCAGGTCCGAAAGCTAAACCTTGAGGGAGTTTTAATCCACCAGTATCTCTAGGAATAAAACTATCAATGAAATCCCCATTTTGTGTATTGTAACGTTCTATACTATTTCCAGTCAAATTACTAAGATAGTAATTTTGATCTGAACCAACGGCAAAACCAACTGTTAAGTTTAATCCACCACTTTCCGAAGGTATAAATGTATCAATAAAATTCCCAGTTTTTTCATCGTATCGCAAAACAGAGTTGTTATTTTTGCTACCTACTAAAAGAGATGCGTTAGCTTGTGGAGCCACCCACCATAACAATGCTAAGCTTAGCAATGACATGCTCAATCTAGAAATATTGAAGAACTTCATATTGGTAGTATTTTGATAAATTATTGTTTATGTTACACTAACCAGTAATAAAATTAAAACAGTTTTTCGGTTGCTGCTCACGATTCGTCGATTGGCAAACAAGTTACGCAGCGTTTCAATAATGATAATCATTTAATAAGGGTTTGAAAGGGTTGCCGACGGCAACCCTTTAGACATCTCCGAAATATGTGTATTTTGTGGTAAAAGAATATCAAATGAGCTTTTTACTACACAAAAATGGCTAACATACCAGAGTACATCTCATAGCCTCTTGTATGATATGCATCACATTAATTCCGTATTTTTACTGCAAAGTCAACTCAGTATGTATAACCCCCGTACGCTCATGACGAGCTAAGAGTTTAACTATACCCCCTTGAGGCGCACGCACGACCCATTCCACCTTTGCTCTGTCTTGGGTAGAGTCTGCATGTCGCCTAATCAAAGCTGAGGGTTTATAGGCGCGTCCTTCTAATTGACCCAACTCTTCACGCAGCTTACCTGTCTCTAAAGTTGCACCAGCAGGCAACTCAATTTCGCAGATACAACCTCGTACCAGCTTTTTCTCTAGAGCTTTTTCGGTTATGTAGGTGGGTAGCCAGCCTGTATTATGTACAACTAGCGTTATTCGATAAATATCATCACCCAAGCTGTGGACACTAGCTTCGTAAATCTCTAAGTAGGGAGAGATTAATAAATGCCACACTAGCCAGTCAGGAAAACGGGCAATTTCCTTCTCCAGAAATTCTGGTGGTGGATTTGACCAAGCATACATAGTATCCCAACCACCCAACTCAACTGGACCAAGTTGGGGATGGTCGAACGAATACCATTCTATGTAGGCTTTTCCTCCTAATTTTTCATCGCTCCAACGCAGTAGTTTGAGGTCATCTTCTAAGGGGTGTTCATTTAGCCATTCAATATATTTATACTCAGTAATACCAGCTTGACGCTGTGGACTCCAAACTTCTATCGTCCAACCAAAGATACCTTGGTGTTCATAAACCCAGTCGTGGAAACCACCGCCGACAACCTGTTTAGGGTGATAACGAAACTCATGAAATACAGAAATAGCAGGGTACTGAGTTAGCTCAGTACCCTTTTTGCCGATTCGTTGGTAGGTACGCAAGTCTTTAACAGGTAATTCCTCATCGCTCTCATAGCTGTAGGGGCGTAATAAAACACCACTGAAGGTGTGGAACGTAGTCGCTCCTGTGATGTTTGGATGAGTGCTGATAAATTGTACAAGTGATCGCACCTCCAGTTCAGATGTAGGATAAGGACCTGATCCTGCCTGCTCATGCTCTTGTCGCCACATATTGGGAAAATTGCGGTTTAAGTCTAAACCCTCCTTAGTACGCTGGAGGTGAATTTGGACTCCATCGTAATTTTCTATACGCCCTTCTGGCAACACACGGTAATACTGACCACCTGTGTCTGTTGGTTCACGGGGTACTAATAGGCGTGGTTCAGTTGGGCAGATTTTCCAGACTCCGTTGGGATCAGGAATTCGCATCATCAATATGCGGCGATCACCATCTATATCTTCAACGACTAAACCGTCGTCATCTTCCTCATCATAGGGATAGGGACGGGTACTGGAGCGAATAAATTTCGGCGACTTCGCCAATGCCAACTCAGCTCCATCAGGGTTAACGCGGGGGCAAATGTAGAAGGTGCGTGTGTCAAGACAACGAGTGATATCTGGGTGAGTTCCGTAGCTTGTCACTAATGTTTACACACTCGACGCTGCCACTTCTTCAGCGTGGATATTGCCATCAACCCAGAAGGCAGGCTTTTGGCTACCCGTACCTGTGGCAAAATTGGTGACTGTAAGCAGCCAAATGTCACGATTTTCGTAGCTTTTGCCAATGCTTTCAATACCCACAAGTGTGGGAAATTCCTGAGCATAAGCATGGAGGATACGTGTTAAATCTTCATAACCGTAATATTTATCGAACCGAACGTCTGGCATCGTAAAACCTGACTTTTCCCGTTAAGTCTCTCTCGCAAGCTGCCAACCTTCACACAGGTCG
>JAQYWO010000083.1 GCA_029379215.1 Rhizonema sp. PD37 | reverse complement strand
GTAGGGTAGGGATCATCAATACGCCGAACCAACCGATGTAAATCCGGTTCTCGGTGCTGGTGATCCATTCACAAAACTTGTCCCATACGTTGGCGCTACTGCGCTGTTGTAAGGTTGCTGTCATTGTTTTATGATTGCTTAATTTTTGTATCAGATAATCAGGCAAGTGTTTTTACCTGTTGATATATATAGTAATATTGTTACAAAAGTTTGTAAAGCTTTTTTTCATAAATACTCTTTCAGGAGTAGTCCAGTAGGCTGGCGGAAAGAATTTCACTAATCAAGTTTCAGGACTGACACTGCTTGTTCCGTGTCGGAAGCTAAAAGCTGATCCAATGGCATGTACATCCAACAAAGAGGCTGTGCTGGCTCAAGGCTTGTTTTCTGAAACCCTACCGCTGAAGCAAGTTTTTCTTGAGCTGGTTGCATTGGCAGTGCGTAGATATCGCAAAGGTTAGGAAAATCGGCTTGCATCCGAATTAATGTTTTTTTTCCGTCCTCTAAGAATTGACAAACGTTTATTTGCTGCCTATGATCAGAATCAATGAGCCAAGCTCTGATAAAAATAGAAGTACAATTGAGATCTCCTGGCACTGATATTTTCATCGGATCTGTTTCAGATGCGGTACTTAAGTGGAAACTTTTGCGAGGTGGGAGAAAAAAATTCTGCTCTGATTCAGGAGCTACAGGATGGTAGACGTAAAAGCCTACTGGATGCTGATTGTCACACCGACGCAGCACTCGCATTCCAGTAGGGTAATGCTTTGCCCAGTCACGCAATATTTTGGCAGTTCTTTGGGGGTTAGGCTTTTTGTTCATTAAGTTGTAGAAGCGAACAAAAGAAATGGCAACAGGTATGGCGTCAGTCCTTGGATTAAAGGCGTCTGGCACAACCTGGATTGGTTCTACTTGTGCTGTGTCATGGAAATTTTGCAGTGGAGATCGAATCCGAATACAAGTCGTGTTGCCATCAAAGTTTTTTTCAATCAATCCCAAAGACACGAGTTTATCTATCATCATGCCTGCAGCGCGATCGCTTCCGCGATCTGTTTCACCATAGAAAAGTTCATAAGCTTCTCGATGAGTACAAGGAACAAAACCTTCGGGTACATCAAGTTCGGTTAAAGGTTGTTGCAAGCTTCTCCCTAATTCTTGCTGCTGTTTAAGTAGTAAATATGCCCATAATTTCACGAAATATTCGGCACGACAACGTGTTAAACCAGCCCGTAACTGTTTCAATGAAGAAACATACTTGCGCTGTTGCTCAATGGGAAACCAATAATCGACACTCGTTGAGTTCATATAGCAGGACTTATAAGTAAAATTCTTTGAGTCTATGTAACAATATATATAAGTATATAAATCAGACTAATCAGTCTGTTACATGATGTAGGAGAAATTTCTCTTCAAATCCCTTACATCCAGGCACCCTAACTTCTATAAATTATTTCATAGTTCGTTTACTGTACCGCTAAACTTAGAAAAACTTCACCCCCTTTCACGTAGGTTCCGCGAGCTTCAATTCGTAAACTCTACTTCAGCGTTCTTGACTGGCTTACAGCTTAGAGCGTAGACAATGCATATTCTTAAAAATCATAATTTTGTGAAACGCGCGATGGTTCTAAGTAAGTGTTCAGTCTGAGAGGAAATTCACTATGCATAGTACATTTGAACTAATTACAAATTTTACATCTACTAAAAGAAAGAAATTTAAAAAGCCATCTGTTTCACAGCTTCACCTATTGCAAGCTGTTATTGAAAGCTTTGTTGACGGAATTTTAATCTTGACGGACAAACAGGAATTGCTTCATGTCAATCAATGCGCTAACCGAATTTGCGAACAATTAATGCCTAATTCAGTTGAGCATAATGTGATTCCTAATGAAATTTGGCACGTTTGTCAGTGTTTAATAAATAGTCGCGAAGTATTTCCAGAAGAAAAAATATCTCTGGAGTTGGAAATAGAGACAAAAAAATACGTAAAAATACTTATTAAAGCTAGATGGTTGCAGCTAAGCGCAAGTGACGGCAACTTCATCTTAGTGACTCTGGAAGAACGCGCATTGATGAGTAGTAATAGTATTGCGATCGCTGATGCCCAAAAGTTCGGTTTAACTGATCGCGAAGCTGAAGTTTGGCGGTTGCGTAGTGATAGCCTTTCTTATAAAGAAATTGCTGCCAAGCTGTATATCACTATTAATACTGTTAAAAAGCACTTAAAGAATATATACGCTAAACAACACGATATACTGTGGTCACCCTTGATCGCTGATAAATGTTAAGTCACCGCTACATCTCAATTTAAACATACAGAGTAATACTTAATACTTTTATAATACTTAATTTTTTTTTATCCGAACACAATTCTGAATCTTGTGTCAGTCACACATACGCTTAGTGAGAGCTTTCTTTAGTAGTTTATCAGCCACACTAATTAAGCTAATGTTAAAAAATATTGGTAAGCATTCAGTTTTTAGCTATTAACCCCAAGTACAGGGTACTACTTGTATGGGTGGCTGATCATCTGAAGCTTTACATGATTCTGTTCAGATCTAACCGAAGAGTGCTGGATGCTGACAAACATTGACACTTAAGCTGTAAGATACAAGATTATTAGTCTAAAAATGAACATTTTAACTAACCTACTGTCTCAACCGATTCAAAATAACAGACAGAAAAGACAGCGTAGAGGAATTGAAATTAAATCGCCGCGTGAAATTGAGATTATGCGGCAATCAGCGAAAATCGTGGCAACCGTACTCAAAGAAATTTCTGAATTGGTGGAGCCAGGAATGAGTACAGCTGACTTAGATGCTCATGCGGAAAAGCGCATCCGGCAAATGGGTGCATCACCTAGCTTCAAAGGATACCACGGCTTTCCTGCTTCTATTTGTTCCTGCATCAATAATGAAGTTGTACATGGCATCCCCAGTCGTAAGAAAATGATTCATGCTGGTGATGTCTTAAAAGTAGATACAGGGGCTTATTACCAAGGCTTTCATGGGGACTCTTGCATAACGATTGCTGTAGGTGAAGTCACTTTAGAAGCTGCTCGATTAATTCGTGTAGCAGAAGAAACCCTTTACAAAGGCATTGAACAAGTAAAAGCAGGAAAGTACTTGCTTGACATAGCCGGAGCAATTGAAGATCATGTAAAAGCTAATAACTTTAGCGTAGTTGAAAACTTTACAGGACATGGTGTTGGTCGTAACTTACATGAAGAACCCTCAGTTTTCAACTTCCGCACTAATGAAATGCCGAATATTAAACTACGTGCAGGTATGACTTTGGCAATTGAGCCAATTTTGAATCAGGGTTCTAAGGTGACAAAAATATTGTCAGATCGTTGGACAGCAGTTACTATAGATAATTCTCTATCTGCTCAGTTTGAGCATACCGTGTTGGTTACAGAAACCGGGTATGAAATTTTAACTGATCGCTCGAAGCTCTAAAAGAAGACTTAGGAGGCAAGGGCTAACCGAATAAACTTTGTAAAATGTTCCTGTCTCTTGTCTCCTGTCTGCTAAAGCTTATTTATTCAGATCATACAGACGCGAGGTTTCTAACCGCTCCATCCATTTCTTAAGAAATACTCGGTTTGCCTTTTGTTCTTCTAAATCTTGAGAATCTAAAGGAAAAGGCAATAGTCCTAAAATTGTCGCATTCGTCACACAGAACATTGATTTTTGGAAACTCATACAAATTTGCACTAGCAAATCATCTTCTCCGCGTAGACTGCGTTGATAGATTTCACGCAAATAATTTGGCACATAGTGAGACATATCCTGCATGAGTAAGGTGGGAGGAATCCCAGCACCACCAGTCGGTAAAGGATCTGCATACAAAGCGCCATATTGAAATCGACTTTGATCGGGAGAAATTTGGTAAGCTTGGGCGTTATATGAAACTGTTCCGTGAAAGGGCGTTCCCCGGAAGAAAACCGCTTCTACATAAGGTATTGCTGTATCTGCCAGAAAAGTCAAACCAACAGAAGCGGGAATGATGTCATACACTTTATCTTGAATTTTCACGGAGTAGGTAATTGGCCGACTTGCATCTGCCACTAAACCAGCTTTTACGTGTTCAACAACATCAGGAATAGATTTGATTTTACCAAGATCATAGAGGTCTGATAAACTCAAGAAAATATCAGCCATGACTCGCCAAAATTGACCCAATCCAGTATTGTAAGCTGATACCCGCAACTGTTCAGTTAAAAATTCAGGAAACAGTTGATTAAGCAACGGAATTAAGGGGTTATTTTTAAATTTTGCCTCAATAACGGTCTGCGCTCTTTCTTTAAATTCTTTGGACTCTAAATATGTATCCAACCCACCTCCACCATGCCACAGCATCGCTCTCATGCAATACTCAGCATATTCAAAATTGATTCTATTATGCCATAAGTGCTGGAATAACTTTTTGAAAGAAAAGTCTCCATTAAAGTATTTAAAAAATGGAAAAAAGACTAAATACTGTTCTCTAGCCATGTAATTTAGGATGATTGAGTAATTATCCAGAATTACCCCATAGCTTTTGAGAATGCCAACTACTTCCAGCAAGTTTTGAGGAGTGTCAGGAAGTAAAGTCCCTCCTGATTCCAGCCGCTCGACATACTCATTTAATTGATAGTTAACAGGTTTCTTTGTAAGACTTACCATTTGATAGTTGATAGTTGATGGTTGATGGTGAGACCAGTCCTGAAGGCGGGTTTCCCGCCGTAGGGAACTGGCGAACCCGAAGGGTTGATAGTTGATAGTTGATAGTTAATGGGTAATGGTTATTTAATTAACAACCATCTACTATCCACTAATTACAATCTAATTTATTTTCTTTAACTTTTGCCTTGAGCCTGAATCACTGACATTGTGGCAACAGAACTGTATGAACCAATCATTGCTGTGGTTGTTGGTTCAGTCCAATATGCTAACCAAGCTGGTTGAATACCAAAAATGACAATTAACACAGCTAAAATTATAGATGTAGAGCGCTCTGACCAAGATACGCGAGGTAGGTTAGCAACTTGTGGGGACAAGCGTCCAAAGAAAGCGTTGTTTGTGAGAATTAAGAAGTAAACAGCAGTTAAAGCTGTACCAGTCATGCATAAAAGGGTTTGAACTGGAAAAACTGGAAAACTACCGCGAAAGACAATGAATTCAGCAATAAACCCTACCATTCCCGGTATACCAGCGCTTGCCATCACTCCTAAAACCATTAAACTTCCAATTACAGGCATCCCTCGTTCTGGATTTAGTAATCCCCTGATCGTATCTAAATCGCGGCTTCCGGCTTTCTTATACACAATCCCAACAAGCAAAAATAGTAGGGCAGAAATTAAGCCGTGACTGAACATTTGCATCACACTTCCCAACACGCTTAAAGGTGTAGCGGCAGCTAGGGCTAATAAGATATAACCCATGTGACCAATGGAACTGTATGCTACCATTTTTTTCATATCTTTTTGAGCGATCGCGCAGGATGCACCATAAAGCACGCTCACCACTGCCCAAACTGCCAAGAAAGGAGCTAAGTAAGCCCAAGCTTCTGGTAACAAATTCACCCCAAACCTAAGTAAGCCGTAGGTTCCAAGCTTTAGCAACACTCCTGCCAACATTACCGAAATCGGTGTAGACGCTTCAACGTGAGCATCTGGTAACCAGGTATGGAAGGGAAATAAGGGAATTTTAATGCCGAAACCAATTAACAGTCCCAGTAGTAGTAAAATTTGTGTTTCTAAAGGTATAGATGTCGCATCCAAAGTTTGAATTGCAAAGCTTGATGCACCACTCAGCCAAACCAAACCCAAGAAACTTGCCAAAATGAGAACTCCGGAAATAGCTGTATAAATCAAAAATTTAGTAGCTGCATAATTCCGTCGTTCACCACCCCAAATGGCAATTAGTAAATAAAGAGGAATCAGTTCTAGCTCGTAAAAAATGAAAAACAGCAGCATATCTTGTGCTACGAAAGCACCAGACACTGCAATGTTTAATAACAAAAGTAAAGAGAAGTAAAATCGCGGTCGCCGAATATCTTCGTCAGTGCTATAAATAGCAATGCAAGTCAATAGTCCATTAAGGATTAGCAAAGGTAAAGACAAACCATCTATTCCAAGATGATAATTCAAACCTAATGCATCTATCCAAGGTATGAATTCAGATAGTTGTTGATTAACATCTGTTGGGTTAAACTGAAATGCTAATAATAAAGTCCACGAGAAAGTTATACTTGCAACGATGAGAGCCGCTTTCCGAGAAAGTTGTGCGCTCATGCTAAACGGCAAAAATCCAATAGCAATGACACCGAATAAAGGTATTAAAAGTAAAGCACTAAGCATTGTAATAAATTAGGGAGTGAGGAAGAGCCAGTTGCGTATTGAGAAAAGTCTGAGCGGCGGCTTTAACCGAGCAGAACTTCGAGGGGGTTCGTCACGTTTAACTTTCGGAGCATTGAGGAGAGGGATGGGACGGGAAGGAAGGATGAGTGTGGGAATAATAACTTCTTTCTCCCCTCTTTCTAACTCCTCACTCCTCATTCCTAACTTTTAGAAGTGCCAATGATTAAGTAGACCTAACGACCAACTGACGGCAAAACCCAGTACACTCACGCCAACAAGGATAGTTAACATATAGCCTTGGGACTGTCCAGAAATGCTGTACTTCAAGCTTTGACCACTGAACATTGTTGCAAATCCAACAAAGTTAACAAAACCATCAACCACAAAGCGATCGCTCCAAGCAGAAATTTTTGAGAGCAAGGCTACTACACCAACTACTGTCAGTCGATAAACGCGGTCGATATAAAAGTCGTAACCCAATAAGTCTTGCACAAATCTCCATGCCAATACTGTAGACCGAGACCAAGCTTTGTGCAGATACATTGAAGCTCCGACAGTGATTCCTAATAGACTAGACGACACCAATAGTGACACGACTATCCAATTCACACTTTGCCAATCAGGAAGGAGGTACCACTGCTGTAGCATTAGGGGTACTAACAAAGTAATTATTGTTAGCGATACCATTGCAAATGCCATTTGCCAGTTTACTTCTGGAGAACGACGTGTCTTTGGTTGTGGTGGCCCCCAAAAAATTAGCCGGAATACCCGAGTTAAATTCAATACAGTGAGACCATTAACTAACACTAAAATGACTACAAGCCAAGGACTAATAAATGCCAACCCGTCAGCCCATGACAGCATTGCCCAAAAGCTACCAAGGGGGAGTAGCGTCACCATTCCAGCCGCACCTACAATATAGGCGGTTGTGGTAGCTGGCATCCGAGACCACAAACCACCCATTTCTGTTAAATCTTGGGTATTTGTCGTAAAAATTATTGAGCCGGCACTCATAAATAACAGTGCTTTTGCGATCGCGTGAGTGAAAAGCAGCATCAGGGCAACACCTCCTTGCTGCATACCCACTGCCAGAAACACTAACCCCATGTATGCGCTAGTGGAGTGAGAAAGCGCTCGCTTGATATCGATTTGGGCTAGTGCCACTAATGATGCGCCGACTGCCGTTACTGCACCCATCACGAGCAGAGCATTTAAAGTGATCGGTGATAACGCTAAAATTGGCTGAAGTTTATACAGCAAGTAAGCTCCTCCCGCTACCACCAGCGAGTTCCGCATAACTGAAGCGGGATTAGGTCCTTCCATGGCCTCATCCAACCACAAATGTAGCGGAAATTGGGCACATTTCCCTGCAGGTCCGGCAATTAAAGCCAATCCTAATAAAGTTGATGTGACTGGGTTTAAGTTAGCCGTTTGCACCCACACATAGAGATCGGAAAAGTTTAAACTTCCTGCCATTGTCGAAAGCGTTACCACCGCCATTAAAAGCAACAAGTCTCCGACGCGCTTAGTCCAAAAGGCATCTCGCGCCGCCGTCACAACCAGTGGTTGGGCATACCAAAATCCTACCAATAGGTAAGTTGAAAGAGTTAAGACTTCCAGTAGCGCATAACTGAGAAATAATGAGTCACTGATCGCTAAGCCACACAGAGCCGCCTCAAAAAATCCGATCAGAGCAAAGAAACGCGCGATCGCCCAGTCTTTCTCCATGTATCCCAAGGCATAAATTTGTGCTAACAAACTTAACCCTGTGACTAAAACTGTGGTTCCAATACTGACTGAAGATATTTCTAAGGCAATCGATAAGTCTAGATCTGCTACTTTCAACCAAGTAAAAACGATATTTTCTGGTTCTTGACTCCAAATATCATTAAAGACAATTAGACTGTGGACGAAAGCTATAACTGTAGTCAATACGTTCAAATATGCTGCCGGTCTTGGTCCTGTTCGCCGGATTAGACCAATCGCCCACGGCAAAGTCAAAATTGCACCTAGCAAGCCATAAAGAGGTATCCATCTCGTTGTTGAAAAGAGAAATTGATTCATTTGAGTTCCCTAAATATTTTTTTGCTCATAATTTTCTCTATTTTCCGAAATAGCTTTCCGCTCTCTATAATTTTGAAATTTAGGCTATTTATGTTTTCTTCTATCTGACTTATATTATTTCACTTCAATCTTGAATATTCTCAAAAATATTTGAATTTACTTGTATCCATTATTTATCAAAGTAGTTGTTTATGCTCATTCTGATGACGATAATTCCTAACCCCTAAAAAATACTTTATACCTATTATAACTAAATTTTATGTATCTATTTAGGGGATTTTTTAAATCAACACAAAAAATCCAGTAATTACCTGCGTTTAAACCACCCGAGGTTTTTTGCACTCCTGCTAATAAGGCTTTTTTTCCTTTATGAACTTATGTTAGCTATTTTTCTCAATTAATTATAATACCTCAATTGCTTCTCTACAATCTCTATATATTTGTATATAAGTTGTTCTACCAATCAGCATAAATTAAATTTTGTTAAGATTATTAAATCATTATGATCACAAACTCTTATAGTGATTTATATTGCCAAGAGTGCAAAGCTTTTCTATGCTTAATTTGGAAATGCTTGTATAACGCACGATGAGCATCTCCGTCGAGATTTTACATAAACAGTACTGATTGCTTTAACCTTGTAGGAGTTCTGCGATGCCAATTGCAGTTGGAATGATTGAAACAAAAGGTTTTCCGGCGCTTGTGGAAGCAGCCGACGCGATGGTGAAAGCTGCTCGCGTGACCTTGGTAGGCTACGAAAAAATTGGCAGCGCTCGAGTCGCCATAATTGTTCGGGGAGATGTTTCAGAAGTGCAGGCTTCTGTAGCAGCTGGAATTGAAGCCGCCAAAAGAGTAAATGGTGGTGAGGTACTGTCAACTCACATTATTGCTCGTCCCCATGAGAACCTGGAATATGTGCTGCCGATTCGTTATACAGAAGCAGTAGAACAGTTCCGTACTTAACAATTTTAGATCAGCGATTTTGGATCGATTTCACTAGCAATCGTAGACGGTTCAGCAGATAAGGGATACTCGTTTTAGATTGGAAAGACCTCCTCTAAAATCTCGAATCTAAAATTTTTACTACATTGTGTTTGGTTGTTGAAAAGCTAATTAAGGATTAAAACTAATGTCGATTGCAGTGGGAATGGTAGAAACATTGGGCTTTCCAGCAGTTGTTGAAGCTGCTGATGCAATGGTGAAAGCAGCTCGCGTTACCCTTGTTGGATATGAAAAAATTGGTAGTGGTCGCGTTTCAGTAATTGTCAGAGGAGACGTTTCGGAAGTACAAGCTTCCGTAGCCGCAGGAGTTGAATCAGTAAAGCGAGTTAATGGCGGACAAGTCCTCTCTACCCACATTATTGCTCGTCCTCATGAGAACTTAGAATACGTTCTCCCCATCCGATACACTGAGGATGTAGAGCAGTTCCGTGAAGGTGTAAATGCTATTCGTTCTACAAGAAGACCTTAGAAAAGCGTAATGCAAATTGCCAAGGTTCGCGGCACAGTAGTAAGCACCAGTAAAGATCCTAGTCTTAGAGGTGTCAAACTGCTGTTGTTGCAGTTAGTAGATGAAGAAGGTAAGGCTCTGTCAGAGTATGAGGTGGCAGGCGATAGTGTTGGCGCAGGAGTGGATGAGTGGGTACTTGTGAGTCGGGGTAGTGCTGCCCGTCAAGTTCTCGGGAATGAACAGCGTCCGTTAGATGCCGTAGTCGTAGCGATCATTGACACAATTTATGTTGAAGATCGCCAGATTTATAGCAAAAAAGACCAGTATCGATAATCAAAAAAAGTGAGGAGTTAGGTAGTTAGGAGTTAATGGGTAGTAGTTAGTGGTTAGTAATTAATAATCATTAACAATGAATGACCAAAAATTATCAACTAGCAACTATCAACTAACACCTAACACTTGACAAGAAACTTAATAGAGGAGGAATCTCGAGATGGTAGTCTACAGCATGGCAGCACCGCCGACTCCATGGTCCAAGAGTTTAGCAGAGCCAAAAATTCATAAAACTGCTTTCATACATCCAACTTCCCAAGTGATTGGGGATGTAGAGTTAGCGGCAAATGTCATTGTTGCTCCAGGAACTGCAGTAAGAGCAGATGAAGGTACGCCTTTTTACATCGGTGAAAACACTAACCTTCAAGATGGTGTTGTTGTTCATGGTTTGGAGCAAGGTCGAGTCGTTGGTGATGACCAAAACAATTACTCAGTATGGATTGGGAAGAATGCGTCTATTACCCACATGGTTCTCATTCACGGACCAGCTTATATTGGGGATAATTGTTTTATTGGCTTTCGTTCTACAGTATTTAATGCCAGGTTAGGGGCAGGTTGCATTGTCATGATGCACGCTTTGATCCAAGATGTAGAAATCCCACCTGGTAAATACGTTCCTTCTGGAGCAATTATTACCAACCAGCAGCAAGCTGATCGCTTGCCAGATGTACAGGCACAAGATCAGCAGTTCGCCCATCATGTGGTGGGCGTTAACCAGTCTCTAAGGGCTGGCTATATGTGTGCGGATGATGTTAAATGTATTACACCTATTCGAGAAGACCTCGGTAGATCTCGGAAAAACAAAGCTGTTAACGGATTGGAAGTAATAGAAGTGTATAACAATAATTTAGGTGCAGAAACGATAGAGCAAGTGCGCTATCTAATAGAACAAGGGTATAAAATCGGTACGGAACATGTAGACCAACGGCGGTTCCGCATAGGTTCTTGGCAAAGTTGCCAGCCAATAGAAGCTAGATCCGTAGGTGAGGCAATTTCTATTCTAGAATCATGTCTAGCAGAACATAGCGGTGAGTACGTTCGGTTGTTTGGTATAGATAAAAGCAAACGGCGCGTGTTAGAGACCATAATTCAACGCCCTGATGGTCCAGTCGGTTCGCCAGGAACCTTTAAGGCTCCGACTACAAGCAGTGCTTTCAGCAGCTATAACGGGAATGGGAATAGTTACAATAGCGATCGCAGTTACAGCAGCGATCGCAGTCATGGCATGAGCAGCAGTGGTAGTATTCCTGCCGAAACTGTAGATCAAGTCCGCCAGCTGTTGGCACAAGGTTACAAAATTGGCTCAGAACACGTAGATGAGCGGCGATTCCGTATGGGTACGTGGCAAAGTTGCCAACCGATTGAGGCAACTTCGGCTAACGAGGCGCTCTCGGCATTGGAACAATGTATAGCTAACCATCAAGGCGAATACGTACGTCTGGTTGGTATAGATACCAAAGCAAAACGGCGGGTATTAGAAACAATTATCCAAAGACCGAACGGTCCGGTCACCCAAACTCCCCAAAGTCATAGCCAAAGGTCTTTTGAAAGTAGCCCATCTTACTCTTATACATCTTCAACAGCCTCACCTCAAACTACTAATACCAACTTAAGCTCTGAAATTGTGGAGCAACTAAGACAACTATTGGCATCGGGGAACAAAATTAGCGCTGAACACGTAGATCAAAGACGATTCCGTATGGGTTCTTGGACAAGTTGCGGTCCGATTCAGGCGAATTCTCTTCAAGAAGCAACCAACATACTGCAACGATACCTTAATGAATACCAAGGGGAATATGTACGGCTCATTGGTATTGAGCCCAAAGCTAAGCGTCGGGTTTTAGAGACTATAATTCAACGTCCATAATAAAGTTCGGAGTTAGGAGTAATGAGTGGATCAGGTACGAAGCATAAATTCTTCACTCTCAAATCTTGACTCCTAACTCCTTAATTCTCTCTGACATCTGAGGTTCAACTTTCATGTCTATACCGCCACTACGCTTTGGTAATAACGTTGAGTCTCACATAAGTGGCGAGGTGATTATTCATCCAAGTGCAATACTCGCACCAGGGGTGATACTCCAAGCAGCTCCAGACAGTAAAATAGTTATTGGTTCAGGAGTTTGTATTGGCATGGGGTCAATTCTCCAAGTAAATGAAGGAACCATAGAAATAGAAGAAGGAGTCAACCTGGGAGCCGGTTTTCTCATGGTTGGCCAAGGGAAAATAGGAATAAACGCTTGTATTGGAGCTGCAACAACGGTTTTTCAAAGTTCTATAGAACCAGGACAAGTTGTTCCTGCTGGCTCAATTTTGGGAGATAAGAGTCGGCAGCATTCCGAATCTGTAGTCACAACCGAAATAATACAACCCGAACTGTCAGCGGATGACTCAGCTTCTATAAACGCACAAGATGATGAGAACACAGAAGCTGGAGCGGAAATTGTACTTTCATCTTCTTCAGTCTCTACTAACGACTCACAACAAAGTACACTCTCTACATCTTCAACAAGAGATATAGGCACTGTCATTTATGGTCAAGGAAATATACAAAAGTTATTAGGTACATTATTTCCCCACAGAAAACCTCTGAACGAATCATCCGACGAGAACTCTGATTAATTTTAAATCTAAGTAAGTTATTAGTTGCAAAGACGGCAAAGTACAAAAGCAGACTTTACTATATTTGGAAACATAAACTGCCAAGGAAAAAGACGCGAAAGGTTTTGGCGTCTGTACTGTCAGTAGACAAAGCAGGATGGTGGCGATCGCGTAGATAAAGTTTGAATCCCCTATTGACTTGCTTTGAGCATTCCTCATGAAGTGCGATCAACAAAGGCGACCACAAGAACGTGTGTCATGGAATGGCGACCATGATTAGCCACATTTATCTAAAATATAAGTGCTTTTTCAGGTCAATACCTAGATCTGACTAAAATGTAGTCGTGATTCATCCTTCAAGAGGTAGGCTTTCTGGCTTAGCGTATGTCAATGTTGATTATAAGTTGTGAATTAAAATTGCAACTTATATGGAATAACGTGGAAAACTGATATGAATACCGATCATCTTAAATCTAAGACTTTAATTGAGGCATCGGGTAATCAAGATGATTTTAAGGACTCTGCCTTAGGATTAGTATCTACGCGGAGTTTCCCTGCAATCGTGGGTACTGCGGATATGATGCTAAAATCTGCAGGCGTCCACCTGGTTGGTTATGAAAAAATTGGTGGAGGTTACTGTACTGCTATTGTTCGTGGTGGAGTTTCTGATGTGCGTTTAGCAGTCGAGTCTGGTATTCAAACTGCCGAACAATTCGGTCAACTGGTTTCTAGTTTAGTTATTCCCCGACCTTTCCACAACTTAGACGTGATACTCCCAATCACCGGTCGCCTTAGTAAAATCGCTGAAGGTGGCGCTTACAGTCTTCTCAGCAACCAAGCAATTGGTTTAATAGAAACGTGGGGATTTCCACCAATGGTTGGAGCTGCTGATGCCATGCTTAAAGCCGCCGATGTCCAGTTTGCAGCTTATGAGAAAATTGGTGGAGGTTTGTGTACAGCGATTATTCGTGGTTCTGTAGCAAACGTGGCAGTCGCAGTGGAAGCAGGGATGTCCGAGGCAGAACGTATTGGAGAATTGAACGCGGTCATGGTCATTCCCAGACCATTGGATGAATTAGAGCAAACCCTACCAGTTGCAAGTTGCTGGATAGAAGAGCGTCAACCATTAAGATTGCCAATGAATATCAAAACGCAATTGACAGAAAGGGATTTAGTCGCTTTGCCAGATTTAGCCAAGATTCCCAGAAAAATGGAAGGATCATCATGAGCTTCAGAACATCATTAAACACAGTACTGTGACTATGAAGTTTCAAAAACTACTTTGTGAAAATTCCCACTCTACTGACAGGAGTTTATTTTATAACAGAAACGCCGAAAACTCTTAAAGATGTGTCACGACAACGTGCCACATCTGTGCTTAAAACAAGGAATAAAGGCTAATGACAGTCTTAACGCAACTCATCTAAAGGTATTCCACAAAATATAGAATTAACATTATTTGTTTCCTTTCCTTGCTAAAAATTCAATATTCAATGAACAACCGAGCGCTCAAAATAGCTAGCTAGTACCGCTAGGTGGAATTAAAAATGAAAAGTGTATCTCGGAAGGATAGAGCTGTTTTCACATAAATGAAACACACAATTTGCAAAGGTAAACAGCCGTAACCTTTGGGATCGGTCCTATAACTGTAGTCTATTTACGTAAAGCTAGCGGGAGAGACGTTTCTCTCCCGCTAGCTTTGCTTGAAAATTGCTGTAATACCATTGCACGAAAATCTTGATACAATTCACTCCCCCTGCCTCCTCAGCAAGCCTAAATGTATCAACTTTAAATGTGAAACGGTATTACAACCAATATCTGTGTGTGCCGCAAAGCTCGCGGGAGAGAAGCTTCTCTCCGGCAGACTTTGCGACAAATTAACCAACAAAGGCTGGTATTTGATTTTTAAGTATTTTCCTAAGCACTGAAAGCTAGTTCTCACTCTCAAGGAGGGAACCCTTCGCTCAGAGTTGGTCACAAAAAAATCTTACCCTAAATGAAACTTTAGATTTTCTCAATTTTCTTTCTAAGCCAATTTATACGTTTATTTATGTAACAAATCAGTCCATATAGTTAGCTATATCCTTGACAAACAGATTAAAATATGAATAGGGTAGTCATAATCAGCACAAAGCTATCCAACGACAAGTGATCGCTATAAAAAAAAGAGCAACTGGGCAGCCGAGTCTCCTTAGTTGGGTTACTCCAAATCAAGCAAGTTAATATACTGCTACATGAGTTTAAGAATGGCTTTTAATTCTGCCAGACTTGACTTCAAAGGTACTTAGCAGCAACTTAGGCATGACTATATAAATTTTTATAACATTTTTTTTAGCTCTGACTCGAATAGTTAGTAGCTGTGTCATAATGTGATTGATGAGAATTAATTCGGTGACAGTGTTTGTTTTTAGTATTGACAGGCTTTTTCCTTTTGGTATTTACAGACTTCTCTCCGAAATCTCAATCTCTACACCCTCAAGATTTTGGAGATAATCCATGTCACTTTACGTAGGTAACCTCTCTTATGAAGTTACACAAGAAGATCTGAATGCTGTTTTTGCAGAATATGGTACTGTAAAACGGATTCAGCTCCCCACCGACCGTGAAACTGGTCGTCCACGCGGCTTTGGTTTCGTTGAAATGAGTTCAGAAACTGAAGAAGCAGCTGCTATCGAAGCTCTTGATGGAGCTGAGTGGATGGGTCGTGACCTGAAAGTGAATAAGGCTAAACCCAAAGAAGACAGAGGTGGTAATAGTGGTGGTTATGAAGGCAAGCGGGGAGGCGGCGGCGGCGGTGGCTACGGCCGTAACAACCGTTACTAAACCGAACAAACCAAACCTTTTTCATTTCTACATATTGTAGATAATAAGCAGTCAAAACTTTTGGCGGTTTTGATTTAAAGTTGTGTTAATTAGCTAATTTGTCCTAGCTGTTAAACATAAGTTTATAAAAAGCCCAAGCACTTCTGCTTGGGCTTTTGAAATCCAATATTAGATTTCGGAGATGTTGGAACCAGCGCTTTAAAGTCTTTTCATCCCTCCTTTTCATTGTCCTCTAAAATGTTTTGCTCTTAATCCATTTGCAAGAGGGAGCGTATTTGCACGCAGATGTTTGATTAGCCGATGAAGAAGCCTTTGTGGATCGTTGCGATCGCAACGGTGTAAACTGGTGGTAAAGTAATGAGCTACCTAGAATACCGAGGTAGAGTGATGTTCTTTAAAAAACATTTTTGTAGCTAAATACACAAAATTATAGCTGAGGCTTAGACTAACTCACTTTTCATCTAAACCCCAGTGGCTCAGGAGCGGTTGATCAAATTAGGTATTGTTTTAGCTTAGCGATTCGGGAGTAATAGCGAATCACTTAGCTTGCTCCAAACTTGGTGGAATAAGTTCTTCAGTTGAACTCACAATTTCATCACCTGAAGGCAGGGAAGTGCTAACATCCTCTTCAGTTGAACTCACAATTTCATCACCTGAAGGCAGGGAAGTGCTAATATCCTCTTCTTCAGGTAATCCATATATTGACCGATAAAGATTGACGTACTGTTTGGCAGATTGATACCAACTAAAGTCTTGGCTCATACCGCGTTTCTGTAGTGCTTGCCATTGAGGCTTGTAGCGGAATCCTTCCCATGCGCGAACCAGACAAGTGTACAAATCTAGTGGTTCATAACGGTCAAAACAATAACCAGTACCTGTCTGTGCCGTTGGATCATGGTGTGATACAGTATCAACCAATCCTCCTGTGCGACGGACAATTGGCACACAACCGTAACGTAAAGCCAGCATTTGGCTAATACCACATGGTTCAAAACGGCTGGGCATCAAGAAAGCATCACTGCCTGCGTAGATGCGACGAGCCAAAGCGTCATTGTACAGTAAATAAGTCGCAATGCGTCCGGGAAAGCGAGATGCCAATTCCCATAATTGTGTCTCGTAGTTACGATCGCCTGTTCCCAAAATCACAAACTGTGCATCTGTATAAGCACTGAAGCGCTCAAAAGTTTGCAATATCAAGTCAATGCCTTTTTGTTCCACCAGCCGTGTCACGATACCAATTAAAAAGGCTTTGCTATTGACTTGCAACCCAACTTCTTCCTGCAAAGCAACTTTATTCGCTTTCCGTTTATCCAACGTATCGGCGGTGAAGTTCTGGACAAGATGTTTATCGGTAGCTGGATCGTAAGACTCAGTGTCGATGCCATTGACTATCCCCGACAATTTGCCGCTAATAAAAGACAGTAAACCTTCTAGCTGTTCACCGTAAGCAGCAGTCTTAATTTGCTCAGCATAAGTCGGGGAAACTGTATTGACTTTATTAGCAAACTGCACAGCAGCCGCCATGACGTTATGTCCCTGCATGTACCAAGGACACCAAGTAATTTTCTGCAGATACCAACTCCACGGACCTTGATAAGCTAGGTTATGAATCGTAAAAACGCTAGTGATATCAGTAGATTGGTGCATCCACACAGGAATCATTCCCGTATGCCAATCGTGACAGTGAACGATTTCTGGCTTCCAATAATTCCAGCAAAACTCAGCAGCTCCATTGGCAAATAGTGTATACCGCCAGAACTCATCTTCTCCACCGTAGATGCTACGACCGGAAAAAGCAAGATGTCCAAATAAATACAACGGAACATCAGTACCAGGCAAAATTGTTTCGTAAACTGCAAAGTTTTGGAACATGGCAGATCCCCACCATACAGGATCTTGAGGAATTTCCATTTTGTCGGGTAGGAAACCGAAGTAAGGCAAGAATATTCGCACATCATGCCCCATTTTTCTCAAGATACTGGGTAGTGCTCCGACGACATCTCCCATTCCTCCTACTTTCGCAATAGGAGCTGCCTCTGCTGCAACAAATAGAATCCGCATGGTAATTTTTGTTTCCCCCGATTCTGCCTATGGTTTGAATTTTACCTAACGACGATCAAGCCGCGCTCTAATGTGTCTGATACACCTTTTTGGCAACGGAAATCTTTATTAACTGTACCACTGGGAGGTCTCTGTTCATGTAAGCTTTCAGTTATCATCCGTCAGCAATCAGCTACATTTCCTGTTGTACTAACAAAGCAGGCTGGTTAATTGCCCAATAGTTGATAATTTTTCGCTTGATTGCTAAAAGTAGATCTCGACCGAATAAATTTAACCAGACACGCTGGATTATCATTTGGGGATAAGAGATTAGCGATCGCACCTCATCTAATTGCAAACTCACTGGACAATAGTGGACAATATATACATACTCGACGATAATAGGAGTATGACAAAGTACACGAAGCCAAATGAAGCAGCTAGCACCTTGGGAGTTTGCCTCCGAACTCTCAGACGTTGGGAATCCGAAGGCAAAATCAAAACAATCAAAACGCCTTCCGGACAACGACGATATGATGTCGAGTCCTTTATTAAGCAAGAATCAGAACCAACTGATGAACGTGCCGTTGTCGTCTATGCACGCGTCTCTACCAGACAGCAACTTGGCGATCTTGATCGACAAGTTGAACGATTATCAACGCTCTATCCCGGCGCTGAAGTCGTTAAGGAAGTGGGAGGAGGACTCAATCTTAGGCGGTTTGGACTCATCACTCTTTTGGGACGAGTTTTGCGAAACGATATCAGAACTATTGTGGTTGCCCACAAAGACAGACTTGCAAGATTCGGGTTTGACATTATCGAATGGCTTTGTGAACAATTTGATTGCAACATCGTGGTTCTCAACCAAATCAGTCTCTCTCCTCACGCCGAACTCGTTCAAGATATCGTCGCAATCCTCCACTCCTTTTCAAGCCGACTTTACTCTATCAGACGAATTGAAAACCAAGTCTTGCAAGAGTTACAAACAGAAACCGAGGCACAAGAAAAAGGACAAACCTCAACCGAACAAAACTTTGAAGATTCGAGTTTACCCAGAACTTGAGTTACACAAAAAATGGAAGTCATGGCTTGCCGCTTCACGTTATTGTTACAACAAAGCGATCTTTGCTTTGAAAACTGGAGAGCAAATAACGAGCGGCTATTCTTTGAGAGACTATATTTTTAGAACCGAACTACCAACTTGGGTGGCTGATGCGCCTGCACACCCGAAGGAAAATGCAATTTTCGACGCTTGGGAAGCATGGAATCAGGCGTCATCAGCAAAAGGCGAGGCAAACTTTAGGAGTTGTCGTCAACCATCGCAAGCAATTAAATTTCATTGTCGAAATTTTAATGGTAAAACTTGGTTTCCTGCTTTAACTAAGGGATTGACTTTTAAGTCTTCTGAGTCATTGCCTAATACTGAGTTTGCTACTCAGCTTGTAAGAGATAGAAAACGTTGGTTCGCTTGTATTCCAGTGTTGGAAGAAATAAAGGAGCCAAAAGAATTAGACAAAGTAATTGCATTAGACCCTGGTGTTAGAACATTTTTAACTGGCTACGATGGTGACTCATTTCAAGAATTTGGCAAGGCAGACATTGGACGCATTCAAAGACTGTGTTCTCACCTTGACCAACTTATGGGAAGAATATCTAAAGTTAAAAGAACGCAAAAAAGACGGATGGTGCAAGCAGCCAACCGACTACGGATTAAAGTTAGAAACCTAGTTGATGAGTGCCACAAGCAAGTAGCTAATTACTTGACAAGTCAGTATAAGATTATTTTACTGCCTACATTTGAGACTTCTCAAATGGTTGTTAAGTCAAAAAGAAAACTTCACACTAAAACAGCAAGACAAATGCTGACGTGGGGGCATTATCGTTTTGAACGTCACTTAAAGCAAGTAGCAGCAAAGCGTGGTGTAGTTGTGATTGATGTAAATGAATCTTACACTAGTAAAACTTGCACAAAGCGTGGGCATAAACATTTAAAACTAGGCGGTGCAAAGACATTTAAATGCCCTAGTTGTGGTCATGAACATGATCGCGATTATGGAGGCGCTCGAAACATAATGATTCGAGCTTTGAGGGACGGCTCCTTTTCGTTGGCTATTAGTAGTCAGAGAATTGCTATCGCGTTCGCCTTGTTTATCCAGGGTTGTCCAGCGTAACACCGTCAGCACGCTCAAGAATCTTTGATGCCAAGACTAACCACTAATACAATTTGGACAGATGAGCGAATGGGAATAAATGTGCACATTGATTTCGTTAGAGCATGTCAGAAAAGTGAACTTTTTTAGGAGGTGCAATCACGATGACACAAGCTGCTCCAAAACTCCTAACTTTTGATGATTTCATTGCGCTGTATGGAGACAACGAGCGTTACGAATTGATTGACGGGGAACTCATTGATATGGAACCAACTGGGCCGCATGAAGAAGTAGCTGCTTTTGTCATGCGAAAAGTTAATGTAGAGATAGATCGGTTGAGTGTCCGTTGGTTTACACCTACCCGTTGTTTAATTAAACCTCTCTTAACTAAAACAGCTTTCCGTCCTGATGTAGTGGTGCTAGATAAAGCTGCCATTGCTTCGGAACCTTTCTGGCAGGATGAACCTGTCATCACATTGGGAACTTCTATCAAACTTGTTGTAGAAGTCGTCAGCACAAACTGGCAAAATGACTACGCACGAAAAGTAGAAGATTATGGTGCAATAGGCATCCCAGAGTACTGGGTTGTGGATTATTTAGGCTTAGGGGGTCGAGATTATATTGGCAATCCGAAGCAACCTACAGTATCAATTTATTTATTAGCGAATAGTGGAAATCAGTACCAAAAGCCTGCTCAATTTCGAGGCAGCGAGCAAATTATCTCTCCTACATTCAGTTCATTGCAGCTAACGGCTGAACAAATCTTTGCTATTGTGAATTAATTAACCAGTATAATTAATAAATTTTACATCCGTGCACTATTTAGAGGCTTACATTTCCCACGCTTAGATTAATTTTGTTATAAATTTTTCATTAAGTACGTAGTTGCGCTTTAGCGCTAAAGCGCAACTACGTACCTGTAGAGAGGTTCACGAACCTCTCTGGATTTGGGTAAAGATTTCCTCCAAAATTTCCTGCGCTCCCTGTTGACGCAGGCGTTGGGCTAGTTCTTTGCCTATCTCTTCAGGATCGGTAGTAGCACCAGTAACTGTATCTTTCGCGAACTTTTGACCATCCACGGAAGCAACTATCCCTGTTAGTGTTAAATTATCGCCACTTATTTCAGTATTTACACCGATAGGGACTTGACAACCACCTTCTAACTCGCGTAAGAAGGAGCGTTCAGCCAAACAGCGATCGCGTGTTTGTGGATGTTCTATCACCTTGAGTAATGATATCAATTCGTGATCGTCAGCGCGGCATTCAATTCCCAAAGCACCTTGCCCAACAGCGTGCAGGGAAACTTCTTTTGGTATAACTTGGTGGATGCGATCGCCCATACCCAACCGATGTAACCCAGCGAAAGCTAAAATGAGCGCATCGTACTCACCAGCATCCAGCTTTGCCATTCGCGTGTTTAAGTTTCCCCGCACATCTTTAAACGCGAGGTGAGGAAAGTGGTGTCGCAACTGCGCCAGTCGTCGTAAGGAAGATGTGCCGATGACTGCACCTTCCGGTAATGTATCAATTCGCAGATCGCGATGCTTTTCATGCACAACCAAAGCATCTGCTGGGTTTTCTCGCTCTGTAATTGCTGCCAACTCTAACCCGGATGGTAAGCGAGTTGGTAGATCCTTAAGGGAGTGAACGGCAAAGTCAATCTCCCGTTCGATCATGCCCACTTCAAGTTCTTTTGTGAATAGTCCCTTGTCACCAATCTTAGCTAGTGCCACATCCAAAATTTTGTCACCTTGAGTGGACATGGTGTGGACTTCAAAAGACATATCGGGGAAGCTTTTCTGGAGTTGTTCTTGTACCCAGTAAGTTTGAACCAGAGCAAGCTGGCTTTTGCGAGAACCAATACGAATAGTGCGCGAAGCACGGGAAACAACTGATGTCATAAAACAGTATCTCAGGACCAAGAGATCAATTCACATTGATCTAGACTACCTTAGTGCGTGATTCAGCCGTCGAGATCGCCAATTATAGTTAAGTTTCTTTATGTTTACAAATGCGCTGACAAGGCAAGATCACAAACGAACAACTTCATCACTTGCTGTGCCGCATTCATCTGGCAACAAGTAAAATTTTATTGCCGAACACTGCTCTTTATAAAAGGCGGCTTTTCTATCGTTCAATCTACCCCTTAAGAGAAAGGGCTTTCTCGTTTCCTTTTTGTAATAATTATGGTGATTATTTCGTCAAACGCCCTCATTACATCCTATGAATCGTTCTGCATGCCTGATCTTTAATCCTGTTGCTGGTACTGGTGATTCCGAACAAGATTTGGCACAAATTCGGGAAATCTTAGAAACGGAAATTGACCTGGATATTCACCTGACAACTAAGGAAGTCAGTGCTAAAGAACTAGCAACTGCTGCCGTAGAACGGGGTGCAGATGCTATCATTGCTGCAGGAGGAGATGGAACTCTTTCCGAAGCTGCAGAAGCTGTGATTGGTACGAATATTCCGTTTGGCATTATTTCCATGGGAACGGCTAACGCTTTTGCCGCCGCTTTAGGAATTCCAGACACAATAGAAGCGGCTTGTCAAGTGATTTTGCAATCTCATACTCGAACTGTAGATGCAGCTAATTGTAATGGTTATCCGATGGTACTGTTGGCAGGTATTGGCTTTGAAGCTGAAACTGTAGAGAAAGCAGATCGCGAAGCAAAAAAGCGCTTTGGTGTCTTAGCTTACGTTATGGCAGGAATACAGCAATTACGTAACTTTGAAACCTTTGATGTAGAAATTGAAACTGAAGAGAAGGTGATAAAATTAAGTGCAGCAGCAGTAACAGTGGCAAATGCGGCTCCGGCGACTTCCGTTCTTGCTCAGGGACCAGCAGGGATTATTGTTGATGATGGGTTATTAGATTTGACAATAGTCGCGCCTGTTAATAAAGCAGCTGCGATCGCTGCCACCTTTCATTTGTTTCAAACAGCTTCTAATGGTAACCCAACAGAGAGAGATGACATCGGTTATCTGCGGGCAAAAAAATTTAAAATTACTACAGAGCCGCCACAAAAAGTTGTTGTTGATGGTGAAATTGTGGGAGAAACTCCGATTGAGGTTGAGTGTATTCCAGGAGGATTGAACGTGTTTGTGCCAATCAGAGAACAAATCAACCCTGTAGAAAAACTCGCTGGACTTCCCAACTTGATTATAGAAGAGAAAGATGTAGACACTGAAGGCATCTAAGTTCAAGTCTCGTGCTTAATTTTTATGACGCGAGCGAATTCTCAACAAGGAGTTTCCCCACACCCTATAAAAGTAAGGAGTAGTTGCGTTGAAACTCGTATCTGATCCGGCGATCGCTGACAAAATTCGGAAAATGAAGCAGCGGGTACAGTGGCAAGATCCGGCAATTGTGCAACGCGGTATCGATCAAACTCGGTTCGTACTTGAGGATTCTGAATCTGACAATCCAGAGTTCTCCTTTTTAGTTATGGGTGATAGCGGTTCTGGCGCACACCGAGGACATCATCCCCAACGAGAGATTGCCGAATTGATGCTTCCACATCATCCTGAATGCAGTTTCATATTGCATACAGGAGATGTTGTTTATCTCTTAGGCTCAAGCGATCACTACTATGAAAATTTTATCAAGCCTTACCGAGAGTGTCTTGTCGGGGAACCCAAACGCATCAGCTATGATAACATGGTTTTCTCGCTGCCAATTCTGCCCGTACCGGGAAACCACGATTATTACGACCTGCCGCTTGTCTTAGGAATAGTATCTTTAACGACACTACCGCTGCGGCAATTACTCCAATCGAAGCTGTATCTTGATCTTGGCTGGCATGGTTCGGGAAAGGGAGATGCGTATGCAAAAGCTTTTTTAGACTATCTTAAGAGATTTAAGCATACAGAAGAATTAGCCCGCCATCTAGATGAACATTATACTGCTAAGACAGACACGGGTCGCTGTTTGCGTTATGAACCGGGACGCTTCACTCGCCTTCCCAATCGCTATTATACTTTTCGCTACGGTGGCATTGACTTCTTTGCTCTCGACTCTAATACATTTAACGACCCTCCTCCTTTAGATGACACAATCGAAGGTAAAGCTAATCGCAGGCAACTGGAAAAGCGTCGGGATGAATTGGAAGAACAGAAGCAGCAAATGATGGAAACTGTGGCAACACTCAACCTGGATAATCCTAATGATGCTGAACAACTTGATGACATGCACGGCAGAGTTTCCCAAATTGAGGAAATGATCGTTGATATCGACAAACAATTAG
Organism: Rhizonema sp. PD37; assembly: GCA_029379215.1. Lineage (GTDB taxonomy): Bacteria > Cyanobacteriota > Cyanobacteriia > Cyanobacteriales > Nostocaceae > Rhizonema. Next base: position 4,839 of record JAQYWO010000083.1, on the reverse strand, counting down.
CGACTGACGGAAAAGTAGAGACTGATATCGATCAACTCGAATGGTTAAAGCTCAAACTCATCCAATCGTGGCAGACAAAAGATGTTCGCGGAAGAGTCGTTTATTTGCACCATCCTCCTTATGTTACTGAAGCGACGAAGTGGGAACAGGGGCAGACTTTAGCAGTTCGTAGCCGCTTACGAGATGTGTTTAATGCAGTCGCACAAGTAGTCGGTTCGTCAACTCAGGATCGTCCTTTGGTAGATTTGGTTTTAACCGGTCATGCTCACTGTTTGGAACACATAGAAACAATGAATACCGGAAGTGCTGATTCTCATATTCATTGGATGATCTGTGGTGGCAGTGGTTTTAGTTTGCGACGCCAGCGACCAGAGGGACCAGATTTAATGGAAAATAAGTCATTAGTAGCGCGATCGCACCTTTTCATCGGTCGTAATGGTGAAGGAGCAGAAAAGCGACGACCTTACTCATCTCTGCGAATCGATGTTAAAGGCGGTTCTCCTCCTAAGTTCATCATTCGTCCTTTGGTTGCCGAATGGTATCATCGGCAATGGCATTATCCCCAGATTCAGCAGATTGTTATTTGATAACTTTACATCGTGGGGATTTCCCAAGGAAACTTTCCAAAAACCACCCTTTTCATGAATTTGCCAACTGTATCCAGATCTCGGCTCAACCCCTATGCTGTGATTAACTCTCATGGCGATCGCCTAACTCTTTGAAAGGAGATGCAACAATACCTTTAAATAAACTCCAATTCATCCATAAAAACAAATTCACATTCAGTCGGTGAGAGCCAAACTAATAAGGTGCGATTCTTAATACTCTAAAATTCCTACCAAAATTTCGATGATTTCTGGCAAGTCATCTGGCAAAGTGTACGAGGAAATGTCTCTTGTTATGGTTTGCGAAATTCTGTCTAGTTTGCCAAATACCCATACATCCCCCATAGTTACTACCCCATATAAAATTTCTGGTTCTTCTTTCGACATTGAAACGGCAATAAGTTCTACTGCAAGTTGAGTGAATCCCCTTGTCAAATCGTCCCGTTTTGCTTCTACAACGATTACACAGCGCTGTGATTGAATAAAGTAATCTAGGGAACCTTGAAGGAAGTTATTTACTTTGAGTGGATATTCAATTCGTAATAGTTGCTGACAAATAACTGCTACTCGAGTTAAGACAGGAGCAATAAGAATTTCTCGCTTTGCGGTTTCACTGCTGAGAGTGACAAAGGGAATCGTCTCTTCAAGCTGCTCTTTTAGCACATCTAAACGCTCTAGTTGACGATTTGTTCTCGGGAGGTGCAGACGACTACGAGTAAATTTATAGTCAAACTCAGCTAAAATTTCATCAGTATCGAAAGGTAATTCAAAATAGGAAAGGAATGAATAGTTTTCATTTTCTTGAAGAATTTTCCACTTAGACATAGGATAAAAATAATGATAAATCCATTTATAGAGTAATCGTAAGACTGAGATCCCCGACTTCTTTAAGAAGTCGGGGATCTTAAACTATCTTATTGCTTATGAATTATTTAGGATTAATTGATTTGAACATGACCCATGAAGACATACCAGGTATTTTTGTTTTTGATCAACTGACCATTAGCCAAAGTGAAACGATAGTACTGATTTTCTAGTGTATACGCACTTAAATTGTATGTCGTACCAACTGAAACCGAAACTTTGTCGTCATTGGAAAGTTTTGAGGAGTCTTCAGGAAAATGTACGAAGACAGTATTTGTTCTCACAGTTAATGTGGACTGTGGGCTGGGGGTTGGTGGTGTAGGATCTAACTTGATAACGTCCTCGCGAACCCAACCTTGAATATTTTGCTGTGTTATGTACCTAACGTTGTACCAAAGATGTGTATCACCTTGGGGATGCTTACTATCAAGGATCTCGACGCGATCGCCTGAATGCCCCTGATGGACAATATTATCCTGAGAATGTGCGGGAATAACAGGGTTACTGCGAATGTTAACTTCGTGTGTTTTGTCTTGGGCATTACTTTGTAAAATCCCAGTTTGTTGGTCGCTACTCATTTATATTCTCCTAAACTGTACTTTATCAACTTGACAACTTACTTTTATGTGTTGTCACTAGTTATTTAATTTACATTGAACAAGAGAATAATGACACATGACACTTCCTTAAGTATAACTAGAGTTACCAGCTGGCGTAATCACGGCAACCGGGCATTGTGCCTTATTGAGGATAGCATCGGCACGGTGACCAAAGAACGCCCGACCTGAGACTGTACGGACATTACTGCCCAAAACAATTAAATCGACTTGCTTAGTACGGGCAAACTTCAAAATTTCAAACTCTGGAATTCCAGTCAAAATCGACGTTTTGACATCTGCACCCAGCCCCCGTCCAATCTCGGCTTGCTGAGAGACAATTTGTTCAGCAATTTCTGTCACTGACCCCATTGTTTGCTCTTCAAATAGAATGTATTCTTGCTGAGTACGGTTGACTACATTAACTAATGTGACAGTCGCCCCAGTTTGAGTGCCTATTGTACTCGCGACTTCAACTGCATATTGGCTGTATTCGTCGCCACTTGTTGGCACGAGAATATGACCTATTTTGTGGTACCCAGTTGAATCTGTCTGCTGTGCCGTTCGGGATAGGTTTGACCTAACTACCATTGTGGCACAGGGAGCTTCTTGAATCACCCGATCAACTAGCAAACTAAAAAGGGCATTCGTAGAACGCTTTTCTGTTGCACCTATAACGATTAAGTTATAGCCTTTACAAGCTTCTTTAATAATCACCTCAGCCTTATTTGGTCCCGATTCTACCTTAGTTTGCAGCAATGTATCAGCTGGGAGATGAAACTGCGTCTCGACAGCATTAATGGCGGCTTCTGCTACAGTATCTTTGACCGCCGTTGCTATAGCACCCTTTGATTTACTTCTAGATTTTTTATCACTCTCAGCAAACAGTGCTGTCACTTCTAAAGGATTTTGGTGTGCTAAATGACTGACTAACTGAGCCGCCAACTTGATATTAGGTCCTCCTTGGGTAGGCATTAATACTCGATGAATACGCTTGATAAAGCTACGGCTGGCCAATTGTTCTCTCTCCAAGCGTTGAGCTTCTTCTTCACTCATCGATACATGAGATAAAGACCAACGCAATAGAGGTGGTGCCATCAGTGAAGTGACAATCGCCACCATCACAATAATCGAGTACATCTGCGGGTTGAGTACACCCAAGGAAACGCCGATAGTGGCAACGATAATCTCCATCGCACCACGGGCATTCATCCCCGAACCCATTGCAATTGCTTCCCAATGGCTCAAGCCACCAGAACGAGAACCCAGGTAAGCTCCTGTAAATTTGCCAAAGCACGCGATCGCTAACACAAGCAAGCCAAATCCAAACGTTTCCGGAACCAGAATTTGTTGTAAGTCTACCTTTAGTCCGGCTGTAGCAAAGAAGATCGGAGCTAAAAATCCCGAAGTGATCAATTCTAAAGTTAATCCTGCCTCTCGACTGAATCGCGGTGATTGTCCTGCCAAAATACCCGTGACAAAAGCTCCTAGTGCAGCTTCAATTCCCAGAGTATGAGTTAAGGCGGCTGCACCTAGTGCCAGTACTAACAAAGCTGATAAACTCGCTGTTGCCCCGCCAATGTAATCGTCTACCCAACGCAACAACCAAGCCATTGCCACTCGCCCTATGGTAAAAGCCAATCCCAGAAACAGAATTGCTCCCCCAATTGAGTGAATAATCGTCTGGAAATCGAATTTACCACTGCTTGCCAACCCGGATACCACTGATAAGAGAACCCAGCCAATCGTGTCATCTGTCATTCCCGCCGCTAAAGTCACTTGACCGATGTCGCGTCGAATCAACTTCAAATCCATCAATACTTTGGCAATCACCGGGACTGCCGAAATACTCATAGCGGTTGCAATAAACAGACTGAAAACTAGACGTTGATTTGGATTCACCAACAAGTTATCTGGTAGGAACCAGCCTAAAACCAAACCTGTTAAAAAAGGTACAATAATACCACCTAGTGAAATCAGTAGTGCTGTTTTGCCTTTACGGACAATAAGATTTAGGTCTGTCTCCAATCCAGTTACTACGAGTAAAAAAAGCACACCCAACCAGGAAACAACCGAGATCAGGTCTGACTGTGCTTGACTGTGGGGAAAAATAAAATGTTGTACATCTGGCAGAATCCAACCGAACACTGATGGACCTAGTAGAACCCCTGCAAGTAGTTCACCGATAACGGGTGGTAGCTTAATTCGACGCATTAACTCGCCTAAGGTTCTAGCAACCAAGAGCAGTAGCCCTAACTCCAGCAATACTAAAAGCAATTGCTCTTTACCAAGGGGTTTGATTAGACCTTTGTCTGCTACTGCATCAGCTGCAAGTAAAGGATTAAGTAGTAAATTCATAATTTTATTCAAATTATTATAATTTTGTTAAGAGAATCTTCTCTGGTTAGCAAAGGTAAGTCATTCTATTTATACTCAAAAATCAGGTAATTTCTTATAAGTGTTAACATAGAATAACTATCTATACTTATGTGTAAAAAAACATCCTAAGTGATTTAGGATAATTTTATGAATTCACGCTTCTTGAATAAGAATTTACCACACCTTTTTTGCCTTAAACGCAATAATTCCTAATTTATCAACAGCGGTTTCTCACAGTTATATTTATTTGTGAAAAAGGAAAAATAACGAATTATTCATACGTTAGGTTTTAATTACTAATTACGCACTCAGGCAGTTGAAGTGATAAGAATTTTGTCATTAGAGATAGATATTGTATAATCTGGATCTAGGATTAACTTGCAAGTAGTATATAA
>JAQYWO010000511.1 GCA_029379215.1 Rhizonema sp. PD37 | reverse complement strand
GTACTACTCAAGCAACTTTTTGTTGATGTGTGACAGTTAGGGTGCGGAAGGTGGGGTGTATCCCGATCTAGAGTCCCGGTAGTGTGTTGCTCTGCTCTTTTTATCGCTCTGCACCAATATTTTTCAAAGAAAATACTTTTTAATCAAAGCAAATTTCTCCGCTATTGAGTTTATTCTGAAGTTTATCTTTGACACATTGGCTAAACTTCATCTTGGTAGCTAAATCTTCAAGATTATTATAAGGTCTGTTGTTGATGATCTTGTCATACGTTGGTTTATGAATTCCTGTACCCTTGAGCAAATTGATAAGCAAGCTTTTATCAGCTTTATTCATATCAACAGACTTTTCTTTTCCAGAGGGAGGTGGAACAACAATTTCAACTTCAGAAAGAGGAGGCTCTAGAATTTTTTCTACTTTGATAAATTCAATATTCTTTATCTTTAATTTTCTTTGCTGTAAAGCTGTGCAAGAGGGAGAAATTATAAATGCAATATCAGATGGATTTCCATTTGTAGAAATAGAATCATAATTAAAGTCAGTTAACCACTGTTGGAATGTATCTATATGCTCTTTAGTTAGAGAATAATTTTTAGCTTCTCCATATGCTTTAGCAACTTCATGCCCATTATGCCATAATTCTGTATAACAATCTACAGCATGATTTTTAATAATTGTTGTACTTGTGGCTACTAAAAGTACAAAACCACTTTTACCTTTATATCTTTTCCAGTTTGTATGACCAAGATGCCCTGAACGCTGTTCTGTACTTGTTTCCTTTGTTAGAGAATCACCAAGATATCCACTCCATTTTTTTATAGCTTCTATTTCAATCAATTGACGTGCTTTTTCTTCAAATTTGTTGAAAGACTTATCAAAAGAGTTGAAGTATCTTTCATGGATCTCAATTACTCTTCCTGACAATTTTTTACAGAATTCTCTTAAATTATTGTAGTCATGTCCAGGTTCAAGCTCTATATTCGTAATTTCTTGCCAAGCCTTATCAAAATCTTTGCAACCACTGTAAGCACCTTCAATCCGTTCTTCTATTTTTGATTTGATTTTTTCACATTCCTCTCGACGGTAAGCAACGAGATTGATAACAGAATTGAAAACACGGCTATACAGGGCATGATCTGCTTTGATAAAAGTTTCTACATCATCTGATATGCCAACCATGTAGATCATGAGACGAAATTTTACACCACCAAGTGCTTCATTGATTAGGTCTCTAATGATGGCTCTAGCGTCCTGTAAATAAATTTGATGTGACTGTAATGCATCTAGCTCATCCATTAAGTAAACAAAAGTAACTTGGGAATGAGCCTGTAAAAAATATTTTATGCAGCTAAAAAAAAGTTTCTTTAAATTAGTCTTTTTTTCGGAGATATATTCATTTAATTGCTCAATAAAACCCATTTCAAAATCAGTTTTTGATTTCAATTGAGCAACTTTTTCTGTGCCTATAATCTTACAGAGAAATTGCTCAGCTATCCCCTTAATATCAGTGGATACGCTTGTGTTATCATTTCTCATCAATTCCCAGAAAGTTAGCGTCAAGGTATAGGCATAAAATTTAACTCCGAAGCTTTCATTTCCAGATTCTGAAAGCAATTCGTTGAACGGAAATTGAACTACTATTGCACATCTTTTGTATTTAGGTTCAACTTCTATCAATTCACGTAGATAATCAAGCAGCGTTGTCTTACCACTGCCAGTACCAGCAGCAACAAACCTAAAAGTAAAGGAACCATCGTCAAAACTATGCTTTAAGTCATCAGTGAGGAGTTCAGTGATATTAGATATAGGTCTCCCCGAAAGGCTGCTTGCTTCATTGAATTTTCCTTCTGAACCACGCTGTTTAACATCACGCTCAATCCAAATATCTTCAATAAATCTTATCCCATTATTGACACGTTCAAGAAAATCCCGTATATTATTTTTTTTACCTGCATCCTCAGCCATAATCTACTCCACCCATTCGATTAGTTTATCTTCTCTACCCTCCGTCATAGATATCTCTCCTCTTGCCTTCAGCATCTCAAAATATTTCTCAAACTGATGCTGAGTGATAGAATTTTGCTCTACAAAGTGCTTAGATATCTCTCGTTTGCGGATTGCAACAACACCTTGTAATGCCTGCTGTTTTCTCTCCTCAAAGTAGAGCTTTTTAAATTTATCTTGAAATTCATCAAAGGTTATATCTTTGGATAACTTGACTTGAGGATGTGCCTCAGCAGCCTTCTTAATGCAGTTGAGTAAAGTATTTAAGACTTTAGGACCTTTAATAGAATCAAACTTGTAAGCAGTTGTTGCCAGATTAGTGACTAGGACTCTTCCACCTTCCTCCGCCACAAAAAAACGCCCTTTACTAGTGGGCTTAATCAGTTCCTGGCTCTGTAATGCATCATAGATTTTCTCTGCTTTTTCCTTCCACGTTTTCGGTAAATATGATTTTACAGTGCTTTTTGTTACTGATCCAGCTTCTGAGTACGCATCAGCATAAAGCAGATAAATTAGTTCCTCTGTATTAAGCTCAGTCATAACGTCCTCCTACTCAGTTTTAACTTTTATTTAAATACAATCTCCGTATAAAGCAAATAATAGCTGCAACATTCCCAAAGATGTTCAACAAATGCTTAGTGATAGGGTAGAAGGTAACAGCGTTATTACGCTCAAAACCTGTGTAAATACGTAAATACAACCAATTCCCTACTAAGCATAAACATCAGCACAAATAAGCTATACGCTTTTTTTTCATGTTTATTGCAATATTTTTTCTATTACAACAAATTTTGTAGTAAATTATACAAAGATTAGCTAAAGAACATCAATCATTCTGTAAAGCTTTATAAAATTGTGCGATCGCCGCCATCCCCCACTGAAAAAGCAGCTAATAACCGCAAGTTTTGCTTCAGATGACCGATACATAACTGTTGAGGGAGGCTAGCTTTTTCGTCGCCTTCCTAATTTTTTATCAGGTTTTACTTGAGGTTCTTGACTCACGGAAACATCAGCAAGCAACGCTAAAACTTCTTTTTGTGCTTGGGATCGCTTTTCTACCAATTTTATTAATTCTTCGTGATGTTCCCATTCCGGAGTCTCGAATAAGATCATTATTTTTGTTTTAGTTTCTGGATCTATATCTTTTATTTTTGCAAGAAACAATATAGATTTTTTTACTCTTTCTAAATCTAACATTGAGGAAAGTAATGTAAATTGTTTCTCCAGCTTCCCCCTTGGAAACTCTTGACCACCTCAGCAGGAATGACGAAATTTCAACCGTAGCTTATGAAGAGAGCGTTATCA
>JAQYWO010000510.1 GCA_029379215.1 Rhizonema sp. PD37 | reverse complement strand
ACTTTGACGTTGCTGATAAGTTAAATTTAATACTTGAATAGAGGGAGCGGTAAGGATAGTGTGTTTTTCAATTAGGTATTTACCTTCCTCATCCAGTAGCGCTGCAAAGGGAATCAGGAATAAAGAACTTTGTGGGATGAAAATAATTCGGGCAGTTTCGTCTTTTGGCAAAAGGTCAGCAATGGGTTTGATTAACAGTTGATGAAGCTGTTTTAATCGGTTTTGTGCTTTGGGTGCGTTAGGTGTTTGACTTACTACAATGCCGCGACCTCTCACCCCAATGGATTCGCGGCTTATGGTAACTAATTCTGGAAGCGAGGTTTTTTGTTGATTCCAAAGGGGGCTTAAGTCAACATGACGAAATGTAACTTCGCCTGTAGGTTTGATTACCCAAACAAACAGTTCTGATTCACGAGTTTCTTGTTTACCTTCAATATTGAAATTGTCAGGAATAATCGAATATTCAACAATGGTGGACGAATGCTGTTTGGCAACTTTTTGTAGAAGTGTGATTGGAGATGAACTAATAGGAAATTGAGAGATTGGTTGTGCAGATAATCGCGCTTGTAATAATTCCAAAAATGCACGAGTACGACTGCGCTCAGCAATTTCCAAAGCATCATTAGTTTTATTTTGAGCAATTAGGGCTTGTTGCTGTAGGCGGTAAACGTCTGCCTGTGTATCAAAAATTGACACTTTATTTATGTCGTTTAATCCCGGTCGCAAAGACTCGAAAATTTCTATTGCCTTGTGTAGAGTTTGCGTTGCTTCCGCAAGCAAGCCAGATTTATAAAGAGCGCTACCCATATTTTTGAGGTTTCTAACTTCACCAATGCGATCGCCAGCTGTCTTTTGAATAGCTAATGCTTGCTGATAAAACTCAATCGCTTTTTGATACTGACTTTGTTGCGCGTAAACTCTGCCAATGTTGCCAATACTTGTTCCTTCACTAACACGAGCGCCAATTTTTTTAAAAATAGCAGCAGCTTGCTGAAAGCTCTCTAGAGCTTGGGGATACTGACCTTGATGGCGATAAGCATCTCCCAAGTTATTAAGGATTGCCCCCTCACCTCTAGTAAGATTACCAAGTTTTCTGAAAATGATTAAAGCTTCTTGGTAAAGTTCTACAGCTTTAGGATATTGATCTAAATTACGATACACTTCTCCCAAATTGTTAAGAGTTTGCCCAACTTCAAAGCGATCGCCTAATTTTCTGCGAATAGCTAAAGCTCGCTGGTAGAAATCCCGCGCCTTTTCATACTGACCCAAATTGCGGTAAATTAAGCCAAGGCTGTTAAGAGTTACTCCTTCACCGTCACGGTCATTAACTTCTGTGCGAATAGCTAAAGCTTGCTCGTACAACTTTAATGCTTGAGAATACTGACTCAGATTGTCATAAACTCCCCCCATATTGCTGAGAACTGTTCCTTCGTTAAAACGGTCGCCTAGTTGTCTGAAAATCGCTAAGGCTTGTTGATAGAGCTTCAACGCTTGAGAATACTTATCTAGGTTATTACAAGCTAACCCCATGTAGTTAAGCGTAAGTGCTTCTTTTGAGCGATTGCCAATTTTCTGATAAATATCTAGTGCTGCCTCAAAAGACTGTAATGCTTGCTTAAATTGACTGGCTTTAATCTGCTTGTCACCTTGCTGATAAAGTCGGTCTGCTTCCGATAACCGTTGATCTGGGGTTTGAGCCAACGCTTGTGGCACCCTAAATGGTGCAGGGATACTTAAAGTTAAAGGAGTTAAAACAGAGGTATTAAGTAGAATTAGGCAGCTTAAACCAATTGTTTGAAAACGCATAGTATGAGTCATGCATTGTATAAACTTAATTATCTACTGAGAAGATACCTCTCAAACTCTTGAGGTTATGCAATTTTTTACTCTGGTTGTGTCGATAGTTTTAAGTGTGACTTTCAGACTATACGTTTGCTCATTTTTAACTGCAAGATTTAATTATGTCTTATAGGGCTGCGAGAGGGATTAATGCCTTACTGTACAAGGAAACAAAAGAATTGTGGAAGTTTCGGTCCGAAGCAAAGTGGCGATCTGTAATTTTTTGACCGTCATCGCCCTCTGCCAAAACCTGCTCTCCAAAATCGGTAAATTCCCACTCTTGGATCAGGCGTTTTGTGAACAGCCTACCGATGAGCAATCACCATAAAAAAAACTCCACCTATGCTTATGGAGCGAAGACTTTAACCCGCCTATAGGACGCTCTTGTTTCCTCGTAACCGATTTGATCCAATCGGTAGGGTTACTGTATTTTCGTAAAGGACTTTTTGGCACGTTTCGTTTCCTCCTTACCGATTTGACCCAATCGGTAGGGAGTTCGTCTGGGAGCCTTTACCCTATAAGAGTCTCAGACACCAAATCGACACACTGCTTAAAAACATTATAGATGTTGTTCAAAATTATGTAACATACACCCCTCAAAGCCTTATCCTGTACGACATCGACACACTCCAACGGAAACTATAGGGTTTCAGGGTTTTGGCGGAGTGTGTAGATAAGCATGTAACCAATCTTTTTTCATTGTCTTAAAACCTAGATAACATACTTTTTTCAACCCATTAAAGATTTGTAACATTTTTTACATGTGATAAGTGTAGTATGCTGCTAACTCCTACTACACGTCCGTTTCATCCCGATGTCGCCTGCGGCATATTTCCCGACTTCTGGTTATGGAACAAAACGACCACAGAAGTTTACGATCGCCCCCAGTAACATACCTCAAGTATAAAGCCGCGTGTATTATAAGCAAACCTGATAGCTCTCCTAAGCAAAGCTGATTAAAAACCCCTTGCTTTTGTAACGGAATGTAAACTATTATGAAATCAAGCGAAACAAAAACTCGCCTAATATATATAAAGCAAATCCAGCAATCATAAAACAATGACAGCAACCTTACAACAGCGCAGCAGCGCCAACGTATGGGACAAGTTCTGCGAATGGATCACCAGCACCGAAAACCGGATCTACATCGGTTGGTTCGGCGTCTTGATGATCCCCACCCTACTTGCCGCCACCATCTGCTTCTTAATCGCCTTTGTCGCCGCACCTCCAGTTGACATCGACGGTATCCGCGAACCAGTAGCAGGTTCACTAATTTACGGAAACAACATCATCTCTGGTGCTGTTGTTCCCTCTTCTAACGCAATTGGTTTGCACTTCTACCCAATTTGGGAAGCAGCATCCTTAGATGAGTGGTTGTACAATGGTGGTCCGTACCAGTTAGTCGTATTCCACTTCTTGATTGGAGTATTCTGCTACATGGGACGTGAGTGGGAACTCTCCTACCGCTTAGGAATGC